>PFKD01000215.1 GCA_002784125.1 Flexibacter sp. CG_4_10_14_3_um_filter_32_15 | reverse complement strand
ACATTTGGTTCTAAATAATCAATCGTTCCTAAATAATCCTCATATTTACTTACAAAGCTACCAGATACAGTAACCGACAAAGGATTCAAAACGGGTTGTTGGTTCTCTTTTTCTTCTTCGGTAAGTTTTGGTTTAAAAATTTCGTGTAAAAACAATTCTAAATCTAGACCTCTGACCACACCAGCACTAAGTCTATTTTGTTTTCCAAAAGAGTTTGTTTCATCAATCGTAAAACCGTTTCGCTGCCTTCCAATAATTCCTGTCGCTCTTGCTTTTCCATTAAAATCATATTTTACACGCAATCCATCAATCGAATTATCAATACCAATAAAACGGTCTTCTTGCGCTCTCAAAACCATTCCACTCCCAAACTGCTCATACAAATTTCCAACTGTTACATCAAGTCCTTTCAAAGTATAACCCATGTATCGATTTGCAATTCCAGTTCCTCGCATACTTGTAGGATAACCCAAAAGCGCAGGTAAATAGGTTTCATAACGAACTCCTGCACGGAAATTTCCACGTTCATAATTGAGCGTAAAATAATTATTGAAACCAATTTTTTCTAATGGAACGGCTGCACCAATAACAGAATCCTCAACATAATATCTAAAATCTGTTTGTACACTTCCTGTAAGTGTTCCAAAATCTATGTTTGAAGTTTGATTGTCTTGATTTTGTGCAACTAATGAGCTAACAATCAGAAATAAAATTGAAGTTAAAAGTAGTGTTTTTTGATAGTAATTCTGTAACATAATAGTTGAGATAGAGGATTAGCAAAATTTTTGTGCAATCTACCAAATACTTTTCAAAGTTACACGCTTTTAAGTTGCTTCCTAGGGTAAACGCACGAAACTTTTTATACTGCTTTTAGTGTGTTTAAACAGACTTTAATTATCAGAGTAAATTCAATTTACAAAGTTAAAAACTAGCTTGATTTGCTTTAAACGAGTACAATTTTTTTTTCGTGCGTTTACCCTAGTTGCTTCCAATTTACCATTCACAATTTCAACTAGATAATCGTCATTTTTTTATCAATTTCTAATGCCATTGCTTCTTGGTCTAATTCTATTTTTAGCATTTTGATATAATCAACTACTTCGTCAAGGTATTTATTCATGTCTTTTTGAGTAACGTAAGTATGAACAACATATACTTTTTCATCTACCAAACCTGATTTTTCGCTATTCCAAACGCCTTTTGCTTCTTTACTGGTTGCACCTCCAAAACGTTCTGCCAAAAATTTGAGTGTTTGTTCGACGTATTTGGTCGTGTCTATTGGTTTATCAACTGAAATGGTAGAAGGAATAAAAACACCAATTTGATGCGTACGTTCCAAACGGTCTATAATTGCGCCTAACATTTCTTCTATCGGACGAGGGATTTTATAATTTGAGTCTTCTGAATCTACCAAAGAGGGCAAATCAGGCAGATAAGGGACATCAAAATCTGAATAGTCTTTGATTTTTGTTTTTTCATGTTCTGGGGCACAACGATTTACAATCGTAAAAATAGTCGCCTCATCACTTCTCACATGGTCACGAATTTGCTTTTGAAGACGATTGACGACGTGCATCGCTTCCTCCAAGGGTGGCGCAACGATAATAATCTGATTGACAAATTCTAAAAGCATCGCCAGATTTTCATCAATATACGTTTGATTTTTTATCGTAATAATGATATTTTCATAATCTGACATCATGGTATCCAAAAACAAAGTCAGACGAGCCGAAAGTGGCAAATCTGTATTTTCATCTTGAGAAAGTAAAATATCATACCCCGAACTATGCTTATAAATCTTTGTTCGTTTACGAATATTCAAATCCGAAATCAAATTTTGTGGCGTTGGATATTCCGTATAAACAGTTGTTTGTTTGGTTTGTTGTTGTAAAATACGAGCCAACGAATTTCCAATATTTGTACCCCCTGAGTTTGGCGTAAGGCTAAAAACCAAAATCAAACGTGCTTTTTTGGATGCCCTCGCTTGTCTTCTATTTGACTCAACCAAATATTTCCCTAACATTTTACAAAGACCAATACCGATTTGAGGGTAATCATACATCATTTGAATAAAATCATCACGCTGAATAACCAAAACATCGACATCACTAAGAGCCGAAACGGTAGCCGAACGAGGTTGATTTTCTAATATTCCCACTTCTCCAAATGTATTTCCTGCCATTAAATAAGCAAAAATTTGTTCTTGTCCACTTGCAATAATTTTCTTTACTGCCACAATTCCATTGATAATCAAATACAAACTATCACTCGCCTTTCCCTGCCAAACAACCGTTTCGTTAGGAAAAAACTGTCGCATTTTTGCCTTTGCAGCTATTTTTTCTAGTGCTTCTTGAGGAAGTGATGTAAAAAGAGGAGATTGCCTAAGTGCTTCAACTTTATCAGGCGATTCTATTTTATTAATTCTATCTATCACAGGATTTGTTTTTAAAACGTTGGGTGGGAATAGAGTTTTTGAAATGAATTTTAAAGTTACTATTTTTCTTAGTAAAATGGTAGAATTATTTTTAAAAAACAGGTATTGTAGAAAGGTAAGCAACGAAAACTTTTTTTAGTTTAAAAATTAAATGGTAAATTTATATTGGCTCTTATCTGATAGTGGACTGATAATAAACAAGTTTTGTGATTACCAAATTTTATTCTGTAAAAGTATTGTTTTTTCCATAGGGCAGGGTTTGCAAACCCTGCCCTATGGAAAAAACGAACTAATATTTTGCTAATAAATGAGTTAATCAAGTTTTTATTACTGTCAGTCCAAAATCTATTAAGAGCCTTTATATTTTAACTATTGAAATTACCGTAGCTTGTATCTCCACAGGCAATCTGAACATATAAAAAATGACTTATACCTTTTCACAAATCACGTCTTATTTAGAATCTATTGCACCACTAAACTTCCAAGAATCGTATGATAATTCTGGACTTTTGGTAGGAAATCCAAATACAGAAGTTACAGGAATTTTAGTTTCTTTGGACACTATAGAATCCGTTATTGAAGAAGCAAAAGCTAAAAATTGCAATCTCATTGTAGCTCATCATCCTATTATTTTTAGAGGATTGAAAAGCCTTACAGGCAAAAATTATATTGAAAGAACGGTTATTAAAGCCATTCAAGAAGGAATCGGAATTTATGCCATTCATACCAATTTGGATAATAGTCAAGATGGAGTAAATGCAAAAATTGCTAAAAAAATAGGATTAATAAATACAAAAATTCTATCTCCTAAAAACAATGTTTTTTATAAAATTAATGACGATGAAACTCAAAAAGTAGGCTCTGGAATGATAGGACAGCTTTCAGAAGCTATTTCTGTACAGGCTTTTCTAGCAAATCTCAAATCAAAAATGAATTTGCCTTTAATAAAACATACAAGTTTGGAAAACTTTAAAGGCAAAAAAATAAAAAAAATAGCTATCTGTGGAGGTGCAGGAAGTTTTTTATTAAGTGAAGCTATCAAACAAGAAGCTGATTTTTTTATTACAGGAGATTACAAATACCACGAATTTTTTGATGCTGAAAATAAAATTGTGATATGTGATATTGGACACTATGAAAGTGAGGTTTTTACAAAAGATTTGCTAGTTGATTTTCTTAAAGAAAAATTTTCAAACATAGAAATTATAGCTTGTCAGACCAATACAAATCCAGTAGAATATTATTTTTAAAGAATTATTAGGGAAAAATTTGTAATTTTGATAGTCTAAAGTAGCCGACACTTTCCAAGTGTCGGAGAGGTACAAGTATTTTTTTATTATATAATAACATGAGTG
>PFKD01000203.1 GCA_002784125.1 Flexibacter sp. CG_4_10_14_3_um_filter_32_15 | reverse complement strand
CCACAAAAATTGTCAGATAACCCATATTTTTTGTTACCGTCCTTATCCTCATAACTACGTGTTTTGATTTTTCCCTCCAAATAAATCGAACTTCCTTTTCTCAAATACTTTCCTGCAACCTCAGCCAAAGAACGCCAAACAATAATGTTGTGCCATTCAGTTTGAGTTTGTTTCACTCCTTCGCTATCTTTATAAGACTCACTCGTTGCTAATGAAAATTTAGCTAAAGCAATTCCACTCTCAAGCGTTTGTAATTCTGGGTCTTTACCCAAATTTCCAATTAAAGTTACTTTGTTTAATCCTTGCATTGTATTTTGAGTTATAAAGAAATATTTTTACCAAAAAAACAAAATATATTTTATATATCCAAATCATCTAATGGATTTTTTATTTTATCAAAACCTTTTGTCGTTACGTGTGTGTAAACCTCTGTCGTTTTGCTGCTCTGATGCCCCAACAAAACTTGAATATAACGCAAATCTGTACCGTTTTCTAATAAATGAGTAGCAAAAGAATGACGTAAGGTGTGCATTGTTACTTTTTTGTTGATATTAGTTTTTTTAACAGCCTGTTTCAAAACCATTTGTAAACTTCGAACAGAATATTGGGTAACTTTTCCATTTTCTGTTTGTCCCTCAAAAAGCCATTCAGTAGGTTTATATTTTATGTAATATTTTCTTAATAAAATCAATATTTTTTCAGAAAGAAGTGTATAACGGTCTTTTTTACCTTTACTTTGTTCTACTCGTATTTGCTTTCGCTGAGAATCTATATCTTGTATTTTGAGTTGGATAACTTCACTTACCCTCAAACCAGCCGAATACGTCAGCATAATCATCGTTTTATGTTTTAAATTTGTAATTTTACTTATAATTAATTGTACTTCTTCTTTACTCAAAACAGTTGGTAAAGTCTGTTCTTTTTGAGGTCTGTCCAAATAAATAGTCATTCTTTTTCCACCCAGAACACGCTCATAATAAAATTTAATCGCATTTATAGCTTGATTTTGATAAGAAATAGATACTTTTCGTTCCGAAACCAAATAACGTACAAACTCTACTGCTTCCAGTTGTCCTAATGTGGTAATGTCTTTTTTGTTATGAAAGTTGATAAATTCCTCAAAAAGAGAAGTATAAGTTTTGATTGTATTGCGACTGTATCTCAATTCATTCAGTTTTTCAATATATTCTGTCGGACACTCTTTGTAATTACTTGTATCATACGGAGTTATTTTTCTTGCACCTTCCTTTTTTTCCTCTTCTTCATACAAAAACTCTAAATTGAGTTCTTTGATTTTATCTTGAATTTCTTTCAAAATTTGTTCAGAATAAGGAATTGTCCAGTATTTATTTTGAGTATTCCAATGATGAAAAGGGTAATTTTTGAGAAAAGAAGAAAGTTCATTGATGTACCCAAAAATAATTTTCAGACGATTTGTAGTTGTTTTTATAACTATTACTTGATTTGGTTCTATTTTTTTAATTTGTACTTTTTTATTATTTATTTCAATTTGTTGATGAATTGTGAGCTTGTAAATTCTATCTCCAAGGTAATTTTTGATAACTTCTAAGTTTGTTCCATAATTTGGAATTTGCCAAAAAAATTGATGATTTATCCAACGACTATATCGTAAGGTTTGTAAAAAAGCGATGTCTGTTTTGTTTTTTGGTAGTCGAATAATGATATTTCTTCCTATTACTTCTACATAAATTTTGCCTTTTTTATAAAATGAAACAGGAGAACTGTCGATAACTTCCTTTTTGTCTTTTTGTATTTTTTTGGGAAATTGAATATCATTTTTTTGAGTAAAACTTACTTTATTAGTTGAAGCTATTTTTTCTGCCGAAGTAGAAGAAACAATTTTTTCATTTGTATTACTTTCTTGTTTCTCTTTTTGAAAAGATAATTCAGGAAATAATGATTTGAGAGAGTTGTAGGCTTCTTTTGTATAGGGAATATGCCATGCTCTATGTGTCTGACTCCATCTAGCATCGCTAATTTTTTTTATCTGACCAGCAATAGATTGATTATAAGGAAAATCAACTTTAATGCGTTCTTGATTTCTGTGTATTATTTTGCTAATTTTTATCATTTTATTTATATTACTGCGTATATAAGTTTTATTTGAGGAATATACGCAATAAAAATAAATTCAGAAATGAACTTTATCTAAAAAAAATATCATAAAAAAACACCATCAATTCTAAAAGTGAACTAATGATGTTTTCAAAAATATAAGAAAAATAGGGTCGTTTTTTGAGCTGCAAACGAGGTTTTAATTGCCGTTTAGGATAATTCAAAGAATTACGCTTTTTTCAAACCTAATTCTATCAAACGCTCATTCAAAAACTCTCCTGCTGTGATGTCTTCAAACTGTTTTGGATTTTGAGCATCAATACAATTATCCAAACACGTCAAATCCATTTCCGAACGTGGGTGCATAAAAAACGGAATTGAATAACGAGAAGTATTCATTTTATCTTTTGGAGGATTTACCACTCTGTGAATAGTCGATTTGAGTTTGTTGTTTGTCAGACGAGAAAGCATATCGCCCACATTTACAACTACTTGCTCAGGAAGCGCAGTAATCGGAATCCATTTGTCATCACGACGCAAAACCTGCAAACCATCAGCACTTGCACCCATCAGAAGCGTAATCAAATTGATGTCGCCATGTGCAGCAGCACGAACAGCATCAGGAGCTAATTCATCTGGATTCAGAATTGGGAAATAATGGATAGCTCTCAAAATACTATTCCCATTATGAATTTTATTATCAAAATAATGTTCTTCTAAACCCAAATACAAAGCAGCAGCTTGTAAAAGTTCTTTACCCGAATTTTCTAAAGTTTGGTAAGCGTGAGTTGTATATTTTTCAAATTCAGGTGTTTCTTTTGGAAAAATATTATCAGGATATTCTAGCAGAGCAGAATCAGTTGCTTTATCTTTTTCCTCAAAAATTTGTCCGACGTGATAAAATTCTTTCAAATCAGGCGTTTTGAAACCCTTTGCCGTTTCTCTTCCTTTACTGATATAACCACGCTGACCTGCAAGAGCCAAATTTTCGTATTTGCGTTTGGTATCTTCTTCTAACTGAAAAAATTCTTGTACTGAACTGTACAATTTATCTCTGTCTGCATCTGCCAAACCGTGATTTTTTACGGCTACAAAACCAATATTTTCCCACGCTTTGCCAAGCTCTTGTACAAATTTGGCTTTGCGTTCGCCACCTGCTCTGAAGTCTGCCAAATCTACTGACGGAACTTCATCATATAAAATATCACTCATAGTATTTTTTGTATTTATTGATTTAAAAGGAAATTTTTAGTAAAATAATGAAATCTTTGTGCATTTTCAAAATTAATGAAATGTATTTTTAGAACACAGATTTTACTGATAAAACGAATTATACAGATTAAAAGCGAGTTAAAAGGTGCGTTTTTTAATAAAAAATAATTTTTCAAATAAGGAATCCAAAGAAAGGATATGTATTTTTGCAATGTTTATTTCTGACAGTTGGAACGGCTTTAGCCCTCAACGAAGTTAAACTGTCAGCTACAGGAATTACTTTATTAGAAATATAAAAATGAAAAATCCTTTTTGGAAATATACCTTTATGACGGCTGCAACAATGGCTGTCGGTGTGCTTTTACTTAATGTTACTCTTCATTTGTTTGGGAAAAATCCATTTAGAGAGTCTGAGTTTATGTTTATGCCAATTTATTTTGGTCTTTTGGTATTAGGTCTTTTTCGTTATAGAAGAGAAATAATGAGAGGCTATTTGGAAGGTTGGCGAGCAATCAGTTTTAGTCTTTTTGCTAATTTTGTAGCCATTATTTTATACTGTGGACTTTTGTATGGGTTTTTAAGAACTGTTCCTAAGGCATTGGAAAGACATCAAATTGAAGTTGATGCGTACAATACAATTCTACAAAAAGAAGCAGAAGCTCATAAAGAAGAATCCCCAAAAATAAGTGAATTGTTTATAGAAGCAACAAAAAATAATGATAGAATAACACCTGCTGGAATGGCTGTCGACAAATTTATTAAAATGGGGGTAATTGGTTTTGTAATCGCAATGGTAGCAGGTCTTTTTATGATGAAGAGAAAACCTGAAAATTAATTACGAATTACGAATTTTTCTCATTAAAAAACCTAGTTTTATACTAACAAGGCAATCAGAATGCAGTTTGCCTCCAATTCCCATGCCCTAATCTCCATGCCCTAACTTCCATGTCCCAATATCCATTTCCTATTTCCTCGTCCCCACTAATTTCCCATCATTTAACTCTATTACATTATCAATAATTGGATGATTTTTGAGCCATTCGTCGTGTGTGGTTAGGATTATGGTTTGTCCGTTTGCTTTTAGCTTTTCAAAAACCTCAAAAACTTCTATTGCATTTTTTCTATCTAAATGAGAAGTAGGTTCGTCAGCAAATAAAATGGCAGGTTTACGGATTAATGCCCTTGCAATAGCTGTGCGTTGGAGTTCTCCACCAGAAAGAATATCTATTTTTTGATTTAATTTATGAGAAATTTGAGCTAAAGTAGCAGCTTCTTTACTCATAATTTCCATTTTTTTTGACGAGTAATTTAAAGGAAGAAGAGGAAGAATAATATTTTGCTCAACGGTAAGTCCTTGAATGAGATTGAAATGTTGAAATACGATTCCTATATGTTCTCTTCTAAACTGTGTCAAAAATTTTTCTGACCAGTGCGAAACGTTTTCTTCTAAACAAATATAACTCCCTGAAGTAGGTTTTGTAAGTCCTGCCAAAATACTAATCAATGTAGTTTTTCCAGAACCTGATGAGCCTTTCAAAAGCGTACAACTTCCTTTTTTTATAGATAAAGAAATATCAGATAAAGCGACAAATTCATTGCTTTTTCCTTTATTGAATATTTTATTGAGATTTTGGGTTTGTAGAGCGAGCATTTTTGTTACTATATTTTTTGTTTTATCACTTGCTCACAAAATTACTATTAAAAATGAATTAAAGTAGTATGAGGTATTTTTATATAATTTTTTTGAGCTAATTCTTCTTTGAGTATGGTTGTGTTTTTTTATTAAACCTTATCACAGTTAATTTCTTAAAGTTCATTTTTCCATAACGATAGGTTTGCAAACCTATCGTTATGGAAAAATAAGCACGATTTTATTTTTGCTAAATTGCTGATAATCAATGCTGTAAAAAAACGTGATAACGTTTATTTTTGTACTTTTAAACTTCAATATTAGGCTACTCTGTCAGTAAATCAAATAATTAATTTTTAGTGCGATTAACCTAGTTTTTTATTGTGAATCAAATAAAGTATTGTATTTTTGAGAAAAAATAACAAACCCTTATCAATAAATTATTTTTATGTCTTTATCCTTTACTATTTCTGCTCCTTCTTTGGGTTTGCGTCCTGAATTGCAGCGCAAAATTGATAAAAAAACAAAACCTATTGGCTCTTTAGGTAGGTTAGAAGGTGTTGCTCTTCAAATAGGACTTATCCAACAGACACTTTCTCCTACTCTTACAAAACCCCATATTGTTGTTTTTGCTGCCGACCACGGAATTGCTGAACATGGAGTTAGCCAATATCCACAGGAAGTAACTTATCAAATGGTTAAAAATTTTTTAAATGGTGGGGCTGCAATCAATACATTTTCTAAACAAAATAATATCGAACTTATTGTAGCAGACGCAGGAGTAAAAGGAGAATTTGAGGAAGTACAAGATAATTTTTTAAACTTAAAGATAGCGTATGGAACAAATAATTTCTTAGAAAAACCTGCCATGAGCGAAAAAGAATGTTGGAAATGTATCGAACAAGGAAGTAAAGTTGTGGAAAATATAGCTAAAAAAGGAACAAATATTATTGGTTTTGGAGAAATGGGAATTGGAAATACTTCTTCGGCTTCGCTTATTTTACATCATCTTTCAGGACTCAAACTTGCTGAATGTGTAGGAAGTGGTACAGGATTAAATGATAAAGGAATACAGAAAAAACTTACCATTTTGAAACAAGCTGACAGAAAATATCCCAAAAATATGAAGGCTTTTGAGGTATTACGTACTTTTGGAGGGTTTGAGATTGCTCACATGGTAGGAGCAATGCTAGAAGCTGCACAGCAAAATATCATTATTTTGGTAGATGGATTTATTGCTACTTCGGCTGCTATGATAGCTCATGCGCTTTATCCACAAAGTAAAGAATATATGATTTTTTCTCATCAATCTGGCGAATACGGACATGTTCATATGTTAGAACATTTGAGAGCTATGCCACTTCTTTTGTTAGGAATGCGCTTGGGAGAGGGAACAGGTTGTGCTATTGCCTATCCTCTTTTAGAATCTGCAGTCAATTTTATGAATAATATGGCTTCTTTTGAGGAGACAGGTGTATCAGAGGCTGCAAATAAACAGACTCCTATATAAATTCATTAAACTAAGTTAATTAATAAAAAATAGCTAAAAAATCATATATCATAATCAAACATCAAAACATTTGGTACAATAATAGAGTTTTTTAGAAATAAATTATTTTTTCAATTTATACTCCATTCTTCAAACAAACTCAATTATGAAATTTTCTCAATTTATCAAAAAAGGATTATTTGCTGTTTTATTTATGGCTTGTTTTGCATTCTCTACAATAGCTTTTGCCCAACATACACTTACCGTAGAAGTTTCGAATATAAAGAGCGATAAAGGAACAATTATGATAGCTCTTTTTAAAGGAGAGGCAGGTTTTCCTAAAGATGATACAAAGGCTATCAAAAAAATGAAAGTAACTATCAAAGACAAAAAAGCAACAATTACTTTTACGGATTTAGAAGCAGGAGAGTATGCTTTTGCTTTATTTCACGATGAAAATGGAAATAGTGAAATGGATAGCAATATATTTGGAATTCCAAAAGAAGGTTATGGATTTTCTACTAATTATAAACCAACTATGAGCGCACCTGATTTTGATGAAGCTGACTTTAAAATAGAAGGTGATACTATTCAAAAAATCAAAATTATCAACTAAATTTGTTGTACAAACTTCTCATTCTACCTTATTTATTCAAAAAAAATGATTCCTGTTACTATTTCTGATAAAGCATTTTCTCATATCCAAACTATCCTAGAAACCAAAAGTATCCCTAAAGAATATGGCTTGCGTTTGATTGTACAGGGTGGAAATGGATGTAGTGGTGTAAATTTTCGCTTAGGTTTTGATAAGAAAAAAGATGAAGATGAATCTTATTTTTTAGAAAATTCTGCAAATAATAATGAAAAGTTAGAAGTTATTTATCAGAAAAAAGATACGTTGTTTTTGATAGGGTTAGAAATTGACTTTGAAGAAAGAAGTACAGAACAAGGTTTTGTCTTTCAGCCAAAAACTTTAGAACAAACTAAGTAATTTATATTTATTTCAAGAAACAAAAAACGACCAATAAATATATTTTTATTGGTCGTTTTTTAAAGTTTAAATCGTAAAATTAAGCTCCTACACTTTTAAACCATTCTTGGAAATGTTCTCCTACAATAGGAACTGGTTTGCGTTCGCCATTCATAGCTCCCATAAGTCCCATTATCCACAGAACCATTACTCCCAAGCCTAAAATCCAACCTAAGAAAGGAATAATCCATACAAAGCTACAAACAATGATTCCAATCATCTGACGAGCATGAAAATTTACATACTCTGATTTTAATTCTTGGTTTTGTATAAATGCGATAATAAAACCGACAATAGTAATGTATGCAATGATTCCATTTGATTTTTCTTTATCTGAAATGGTAAGACTTCTTTCAGTAGCAGTTTCCATATCTGAAAAATTCTTAGTTGTTTTTTGAGGTTTCATAATTTTGAGTAGTTTAATTTTTGAATTAGTAAAAAATAAAATTTGGTTTTCACTCTAATATACAAAAAATCAAACAGAAAAGGCTCATTCTATCAAAACTATTTCTCTTTTTGAGTATCCAACAAAAAAATATGGCTAGTCATTTGAATAGAATAATTATAAAAACTATCTTAAATTAATTGATAAATAAAAACATTCATGAAAAAATATACATTTCTCTTTATACTATTTTTTTTTAGTTTTTCTCTTTACAATAATGTATTTTCACAAAATCCTCTTTTAGAAGAATACCGAAAAATTTATCCAAAAGAAAAAGCTATTTTTATTTATAGAAATAAAGAAATTAATATTGATTTTGATGCAAAAAAAGATAGTTTTAAAATCATTTCAAAGATAGAATCACGTATGTTGCATTTGCGTCTTCACTCTCAAGCCTACGCACAAGAAGCAATTATATATTCAGATTATACACAAATAAAAAATATTGATGCCTATTCTTTGGTTCAAACTACAGAGGGAACAAAGAAAAAACAAGTTGTTAATTTTCAAACTCGGGATGCTGTTTCTGATGATGTTTTTTATAATGATGTAAAAGAAAAAGTATTTTTGTTTTCCAATATCACAGCAGGAACTCAAACACACCTTGCTTATACTGAAGAGCTTTTAGAACCCCGTTTTTTGGGTAGTTTTTTCTTTACTTCTTATATTCCTTCTGAGAAAACAGAAGTTTCAGTTTCGGTAGCAAACAATATAGAAATTGGTTTTGAGCTTTTTGGAATGGACACGAGTAAAATTAATTTCACAGAAAAAACGCAAGAAAATAGAACCGTTTATACGTGGACTTTAGAAAATGCTCCAAAATATACCGATGAAAAATCTTCACCTAATCTTCGTTATTACGAACCTCATGTCGTTTTATTTATCAAAAATAGACTAATTGAAGTAACTGAAAACGAGGAGAAAAAAGAGAAGAAAATACCTTTATCTTCTTCTGTAAAAGATTTGTACGATTGGTATTATCCTTTTATAGAAGAAATTGATACAATAACAGAATTTCCAGAATTAGAGTATTTTGTAGATGAACTAACAGCAGATGACACCACAACAGTAGCAAAAGCAAAAAGCATTTTTGATTGGATTTCTACACAGGTTCAATACATTGCCTTTGAAGATGGAGAGCGTGGTTTCAGACCTGCACACCCTGAAAAAGTTTGTAAACGAAAATATGGAGATTGTAAGGATATGGCAAGCGTACTTTTGGCAATGTTACGTATTGAGGGAATTGAGGCACATTTTGCGTGGTTAGGTTCTAGAGATTTGCCTTATAAGTATGCTCAAACGCCTATTCCTTTAGTGGATAATCATATGATTGTGGTTGCAAAAATAAACGGCAAAAACTATTTTTTAGATGCAACAGGAAATCAAGAAACTTTTGGAACTCCTTCTTATTTCACACAAGATAAAGAGGCTTTAGTAGCCATTGATGCAGAAAATTTTGAGATTTTGAATGTTGATTCTGCCCCTTATTCTCAAAATATTGTTTATGATAGCGCAAAGGTAAAGATTGAAGGCGCAAAAATAATCGTAACAGGCAATATAATTTTGAAAGGATTTCCCAAAACCACTATCCTGCCTTATTTGCAGTTTCAAGATAAAGAAAAAGAAAGTGAAGCCTTCAAACGCCTTTTGAATCCTCATGAACCTACACTACAACTCAAAAAAACAGAGGTTTTGCCTACCAAAAGAAAAAAGCCTTTACAGATAAATTACGAATACGAAATTCCGAATCATACACAGGCTTTATATAGTGAATTTTATATCAATCTTCATTTGAATCCTATTTGGAGAAATACAGAAATTGATAGTTTGAGAAAAACACCTGTAAATGCAAATTATAAATTCGAAAAAACACAAGTCTATATTTTAGAACTTCCAAGAGGTGCAACCGTCAAATTTTTACCTCAAAATCAAAAATATGATTCAGAATATTTTGGTTTTTCGGTAGAATATACTCGCTCTTCCGAACAAATAATTTTGAAACATACTGTTTATAGCAATTATTTGATTTTACCTGTTTCAGAATATGAAAAATGGAATGAAATGGTAAAAGAGTTACACAAAGCTTATAGACAGAATATTGTTTTGCAGAGATAAGCCATACTTTTTTTACAAAACCCTAAGGGTCTTCGAAGACCCTTAGGGTTTAAACTAAACATATAATTCTTCTTTTTCTTTCTTTGATTTTATTTGAGTAGGAATAATCAAACGATTGCTATGGTCATACGTAAAATAATTCCAAACCCAACTGGTAAGAATTATAAAACGGTTTTTGAAGCCAATAATAAACATCAAATGAACAAAAAGCCATACAAACCAAGCAAAAAAGCCTTGAAAACTCATTTTGTTAGGTAAATCTACAACGGCACGATTTCTACCAACTGTTGCCATACTTCCTTTATCAAAATATTTAAACGGTTTCATTTCTTTCTTATTGAGCATTCTTTTTAAGTTATCGCCTAGTGTTTTTCCTTGTTGCATAGCAACAGGAGCAAGCATTGGAAACCCTTTTGGGTGCTCTTCCGAAACCATGGCAGCAATATCACCAAGCGCAAAAATATTTTCTATTCCTTTTACTCTATTATATTCATCTACAATAATTCGGTTTCCTTGCAAAATAGCTTCTGCTGGAAGTCCTTTTATTAGATTTCCTGTAACTCCTGCTGCCCAAACGAGCGTAGTAGAAGGCAAAGTCATTCCATTGGAAAGTTCTACATGGCTGCCATCAAACGCTTTTACACTTACCTCTTTCCAAATCTGAACTGTAAAATCTTTTAAATATTCTTCTGCCTTTTTACCTGCATTGTCTGTCATTCCATTCAAAAGACGATTTCCAGCTTCTACCAAATGAATCTGCATTCTTCGAAAGTCCAACTCTGGATAATCTTTTGGCAAAACGTGTAATTTCAATTCTCCCAAAGCTCCAGCCACTTCTACACCTGTGGGTCCACCTCCTACAATAACCACATTCATAAGTGATTGCTGCTCTTCGATGGTTTCTGCAAGTTGAGCCTTTTCAAAATTCTTTAATAAATGATTTCGAATAGCTAATGCTTGAGGAACTTGCTTTAAAGCAAATGCTTGTTCTTCGATTGATTTATTACCATAAAAATTAGTTTTTGAGCCATTTGCAATTACCAAATAGTCGTAGCGCAGCATTCCCAAATTGGTTGCAACTGTATTTTTATCGTACTGAATTTCTCTAACCGTTGCTACTCTAAAATAAAAATCTGATTTACTATTACCACTCTTCAAAACTTTACGCAAAGGACCCGCAATAGCATCAGCTTCCAAACCTGCCGTCGCTACTTGATACAAAAGAGGCTGAAATGTATGAAAATTATACCTATCAATCATCACAATTTGAGCATCGACAGAACGCAGCTTTTTGGAAAGTTCCAACCCTGCAAAACCTCCTCCAATAATCACAATACGTGGTTTGTTGGCAGCAGGAATATGTAATTCTGATGTAAAATTGAGTTCTGAGTTCGTGGCAGGTACTAACATAATGATTTGATTTTTATTGAGAAGGTATTTTAGTATTTTTTAGACACTTAAATAAACAAGGTCGCTTAATCGAACGTAATTAGAGGTATTAAGTTTAGATTATTGTAAAGTGAAACCTTGTTTTTTGCTTTTTTATGTAATAGTTTGGCTAAATTTGATTGAAGAATAAAATACATCTTAAAACGTAACCTCCTGCAAAATGAATTACTTCAAAAACAAAACAATTTGGATTACAGGTGCGTCTTCTGGAATTGGAGAGGAGCTTGTTTATGCCTTATCAAATCTGAATCTTGATACAAAAATAATTATTTCAGCAAGAAGAATCGAAGAGTTAGAGCGAGTAAAAAAGGCTAGTCAGAATCAAGAAAATATCGCTATTCTTCCTTTAGATTTAGCCCAATCAGATTTTGAAGAAAAAACAAAAGAAGCGATTTCATTTTTTGGAAAAGTTGATATTCTAGTTCATAATGGAGGAATTAGTCAGCGTTCGTATATAAAAGATACCAAAATGGAAGTCTATCGCAAGATTATGGAAGTCAATTATTTTGGTTATGTCGGACTTACAAAAGCAATTTTACCACACTTTGTAGAAAATCAAAATGGACATTTTGTAGTAATTACGAGTGTTTTGGGAAAACTTTCTACGCCTATGCGTGGTGCTTACGCAAGCTCAAAACACGCTTTGTATGGTTTTTTTGATGGACTTAGAGCTGAATTTTATAAGGATAATATAAAAGTTTCGATGATTGCCCCCGGTTTTATTCGTACAAATGTTGCCATAAATGCCCTTACAGCAACAGGTGAAACTTTTGCCAAAATGGGTAAAAATACAGGCGAAGGTTATCCTGCTGACAAATGTGCAAATCAGATTTTGAAAGCTATCAAAAATCAAAAAAAGGAAACTTATGTAGGCAAACCTTTCGGCAAAGAACGTCTAGGATTATATGTCAGACGATTTTTTCCGAATCTATTTTTCAAAATTGCTACAAAACAAGCACCTGAATAAAAAATTAAGCCAAACTACCCAAAATATAAGTCGTTATGACACACAAAATAAAATAAGCTACCAAATTAGCAGCACCCACATAATCTTTAACCACACGCTGCCCAAAAAAGAGCATTGTAATATTGATAGTTGCTAATACAGAACCGATATAGGCGTATTTTGCATCGCCTGTGATTAAAAGTATGATTAAGCCAATAGCACTAAAAACACCTGCTGCTACTTCGAAAACAGTTACAATAACCAAAAGAGAAGTTACTGCTTTTTCTAAATACGAGTCTTTGAAGTGGTCAATGAGCCAAGATGAGTTTTCATCCCAACGAAAAACTTTATTAAACCCAGATTGAATAAATAAAATAGCTAAAAATAGAGAGCAAATCATTTGTAAAAATAACTTAGCTTCTTTTGGTTCTGTAAAAAATGAAAGTATATCTAGTAACATAATAATTAGGGATTAGGGATCAATATGAGTGACATTTTTCAAATTCTGTAAATTGATCAATTTTTAACAAAATAATAGTTTGCTTTTTTCCATAAAGTAGGGTTTGCAAACC
>PFKD01000364.1 GCA_002784125.1 Flexibacter sp. CG_4_10_14_3_um_filter_32_15 | reverse complement strand
TGAAGTGATTTTGATAAGAGGAAACGTCGTCATGAAGACGGCATAAATATCAAAACTTTCACTAGCTGCTTTAATATCTGGATTCAGTAATTGAAAATTACCAGACATGTGAACAATCAGAAACGTTACCAAGAATAACCCTGTTAGCGACATCAAAACTTTTTTGCCTACGCTGCTTGTCAGGGTGCGTATAATCCAATTCATAGGAAAGTTGGTTAAGTTAATTAAAAAATTAATTAATAAGAGTTTGAAATTTACAAGAATAAAATAACAAGAAAAGAATATCTAATAAATCTTTCGTTAGTGATTTTGTTTGATGTTCTATACTTTTATCTCTTTGAGTAAACCTCATTTATATGACATGCTATAAATATACTGTTTAAAAGGCTATTTACATAGTTTTTGAGCAAATCAATAAAACATATTCAAAGGTACACTACAAAAAATAGCATTGCAATATGTAATAGTAATTTTTGCTTATTTTGAATATTTCTAAATAAAGCATTATTTCCCTCCCAAAGAGAGAAAATATATAAATAATAAAACACCTATCATTTTCAAAATTGATTGAAAACAATAGGTGTTTTTTGAAATACTTTTTTTATTCTTTTAAAAATTGGGTGCGTTTTAAGATGTCGTTTTATGAATTTTATAGTTGTAGGGAAATGGCTTGTCTTTTCCTTTCACATAGTTTTTTTCCAATTCAAAATGCTAGTTTAGGAAAAGGCTTGCCTTTTACCTACTAAAAACGATATTTTGAGATGCGCCCTAAAAATCTTCTTTACGTTCAGTTTGAATGCGTATAGATTCGTCATGAATAAGTTTGAAAATCGCTGAAACAAAATCTGGATTAATATCCATTGTTTCTGCCCATTCTGGACGGCTTTCAAACACTTTTTGCCAACGGTCTAATTGAAAAACAGGAAGGTTATTTTCTCTTTTATAATCTCCAATTTGCTTTACAAGTTCCAAACGAGCCACAAAATTTTCTACAACTTCTCTATCAATTTTATCGATTTGATTACGCAAGTTTTGTAATTTATCTGATAAACCTGCTTTTTCAAGCGTTTCTAAACTTCCTGTACGGATAATTAATTTATCCAAAATTTCGGCTAATCGCTGTGGTGTAACTTGCTGAGAGGCATCACTCCAAGCATCATCTGGGCTACGATGCGTTTCGATCATCAAACCTTCATAATTCAAATCCATTGCTTTTTGAGAAAGTGGATAAATGAGTTCTCGCTTTCCTCCAATATGACTAGGGTCGCAAAGAAGTGGTAAAGTAGGTAGTTTACTTTTTAGTTCGATAGCTAATTGCCACATCGGTTCGTTACGGTATTTTGTATTTCCATAACTTGAAAAGCCACGATGTAAAGCCGCCATTTTGTTGATTCCTGCTTGATGAATGCGCTCAATTCCTCCCATCCAAAGTGCCACATCTGGATTAATTGGGTTTTTTACGATAACAGGAATATCAATTCCTTTCAAAGAATCTGCAATTTCTTGCATTGTAAACGGATTTACAACACTTCTTGCACCAATCCATAAAATATCAACTTCATGTTTTAGAGCTTCTTCTACGTGTTCGGGTTTGGCTACTTCCGTTGTGATTAGCTTTCCAGTTGCTTTTTTGACATCTAAAAGCCATTCTAAACCAATTTTTCCGACACCTTCAAAACTACCTGGACGTGTACGAGGTTTCCAAATTCCTGCTCTCAAGACTTGTACTTTGTCATTTTTAGAAATATCTTGACAGGTTTCCATAAGCTGTTCGGGCGTTTCGGCACTACAAGGACCAGCTATAAATAATGGATTATTCGCAGTATTCCAATTTGGGTTATTGGAAAACCACGACGATAAAGGAGGAAATTTCATAAATATATAGTTATAAGTCATTTGTGAGGACACAAACAACGACGTAATTATTCTAAATTAAAATTCAAAGGTAATAAAAATGATTTTTTGAACAAAAAACAAAAAAAATATAAATCAATTATTTTTTGAACAAAAAAACTATTTTACAGGTTTGTGTTCAGCTAATTTTTGTTGTAAAGCGTATAAGTATTGCTGCACTTGCTCAGATTGTTGCGTACTGTTTTTGAAACGCTTTTTGATGAATGTATCATTGTTTAATTGTTCGGCTTGTAGCGTTTCTATGTGTTCGAAGGGAGAAAATTTCTCTTTGTCAGCATCTGATTTTTGTTTTTGTGCTTTTTTGAATTGTTCTTTAAGTTCTTGATAAACAAGAGGTTCTACTTTTGATTCTATTTCGTTCCATAAGGAAGCTGAAATTTGAACAAAAATAAGTTCTCCATTTTTATCAATAATTTTGGTTAAGTGAGCCGTCTGAAAAGCATCGTCATTTAAGTTTTTGTATTCTTTCATTATTCAATTATAAAAAAAATTAATTACCACATAAATTACCACAATTTAAACATAAATAAATAGGGCAAAACCTTTTTTTGTTCGTCTTTATTTCAACTAAACTGTATTTATCGCTTCTTGCTTTTTTATTATTTTCAAAATTTATTTCAACTATGCCAATAAAAATAAAGTATCTCCAGCTCATTACCAAACAATTAAGTGGACAAATTACTGAAAAAGAATCTCATAAGCTACAAAAGTGGCTTTCTAAAAGTCCATTAAATCAAGTTCTTTTTGCAGACCAAGAACATGTTTGGCTTTCTTTTCATAATAAAAATATTTCTGCTTAATCAATCTGAGTGTCATTGGGTGTATAACAAATTGTCCTTTTTTGGAAGGAAAAGGTTTGCCTTTTCCCTACGTAATACAAATTGACTAAGCGACACCCAAAGAGCAGCGTAGCTAATTTATTGTGCATCCGTGTCATTTTAAAGTCATTTTAAAAAGGACAAATAATTACTGAATTCTATTCTGTGTAATATTCATTTTTGTTAAAAATAAATTTGTATACAGAATCTGAAAAATGACACTCATATTGGTAAATATTTTTTATTTTTTATTTACCATAGCCGATTTTGCTTGGTCGGCAGGTAAAATCAAAACATCTGCAATATTTACATGGGCAGGTCGACTTACCACAAAATAAATCAATTCAGCTATATCTTGCGCTGTAAGTGGCGTATAATTTTGATATACTTTGTCGGCTCTATCGTCATCATTTTTGAAGCGAACTTTTGAGAATTCTGTTTCTACAAGCCCCGGTTTTACTTCGCTTACTTTTATGTTTTCTTTGAGTAAATCAATTCGCATTGTTTCGCTAAGCATCGCAACGGCTGATTTGGTAGCACAATAGACATTTCCATTAGCGTAAGAATCTATTCCTGCAATCGAACCAATATTTATAATTTGTCCTTTGTTTTTTTCTGACCTTGTTTGGTTTAATAATTTTGGTAAAAGTGCCTTTGTTACGTATAAAAGACCTTTTATATTGAGGTCAATCATGGTATCCCAATCATCTAAATTTCCTTCTTGAATGGAGGAAAGTCCGTGAGCATTTCCTGCATTATTGATGAGAATATCTATGTTTTGAAAATCCTTTCCAAGTGAATCTACTGCTTTTTGCACTTCTTCTCTATTTCGAACATCAAAAGAAAGTGTCGTTATTTTTACTTTTTTGGATAATTCTTTTTCTAGTTCTTGAAGTCTTTCGGTTCTTCTTCCACAAAGAATAAGGTCAATGTTATTGTCTGCAAAAATATGTGCTGTGGCAAGTCCAATTCCTGAAGTTGCGCCTGTGATGAATGCTATCATGTTTAATTACGAATTAAAAATTAAAAATTACGAAGTAAAATCAAAGTAGGGAAAAGGCACGCCTTTTCCTAGTAAAATTCAAAAACTGGTAACTGATTACTATTCACTGGTAACTGTAAAATTACCATTCGATTACATCGCCTAAGTTGTTCAAAAAAGGCAAGTTATCTTTGTGTATAGTCAGCTTTCCTTGGTTTGCCCAACTATCTACACGCTTTAATTCTTCAAAGTTTGGTGTATGAACAGTAAGAGGAATTTTGCGAATACGAGAATCATTTTTTTGAAAAGGAGCTTCTTCTTTCGAAGTATAAAGCAAATGCCATAAATCAGGCGAGCCACTTTGTCCGATGCATTCTATTTTATCAAAAATGTTAGATTTTTTGTGCCACTCTTTTAGTTTTAAATTGATTTGTTCGAAAAACCAAACTGTATTTTGTAAGCGAATGCGAGAACCCAAACGAGATTTTCCTTTTGAATTCAAGTGTTTTATTTGTGATTTTCCTTGTTTTTTTCTGACCATATATGCCGTAATTGCTTTATGATAAACTAGCTGACCTTCCTCAAAATACCCTAAAGAAGCATAACCTGCTTGAATCAAAATTAATAAATATGGTTTTGGTAAAAATGAAATTTTATCAGAATAATCTGAAAGGCAAAGTGTCTTTTGTTCATCTTCTTTTTTGGGAAGTGTGGGAAAAGTAAGTGGCACACGAAAGTCAAAGGTTTTTTCCCCTTCTGAATTTGCGCCATACAAAACACCTTTTTTAGGGTCAGAATCGAATAAAACATCATCTTCTTTTTGGTTTAAAGAAGATAATCGTTCTATTAAATCTATCGAATCTGAATAATTCATTTTTTATTACTCTTCCTTTTTAAAATCGTCTTTCAAAATCTTTTCTGCAAAGGTAGTTGTAGGGTGCATAACAAATTAGCTACGCTGCTCTTTGGGTGTCGCTTATTCAATTTGTATTACGTAGGGAAAAGGCTTGCCTTTTCCCTACAAAAAACGACAATTTGTTATACACCCGTAGTTGTATTGTCTTCTTTTTTATTTTTTAAATTTTCAGTTTCTTTTGTTTCAGTTTCTTCTGTATTTTCAATTTCTGTTTTATTATCATCTCTAATTTCGTCTTTTAAAGCCTTTTCAACTTCCGTTTCTACTACTTCTTCTTTTGGAAAGAAACGTCTTTGCCAAATTAAGATGATACAAACGCCAATAAAAATAGCTGCATCGGCGATATTGAAAATCGGAAAGAATGAATAATGCGAACCTCCAAAATAAGGAATGCTTTCTGGAAAGTATCCCGAAGCAATATCAAAATAAAACATATCAATTACCTGCCCATGAAACCAAGGATAAAAATGTGGTTGATCGCCATA
Source organism: Flexibacter sp. CG_4_10_14_3_um_filter_32_15 (assembly GCA_002784125.1). GTDB lineage: Bacteria > Bacteroidota > Bacteroidia > Cytophagales > Bernardetiaceae > Bernardetia. Next base: position 7,982 of record PFKD01000364.1, on the reverse strand, counting down.
AAAAGGAACAGCATTTCCTTGTATAAAAATACCATAAAAAGTAGAATCTACAATATTCCCAAATGCACCACCCAAAATCAAAGCCATACTAAAAACAAAACCTTTTGGGGTATCACGCAGCGCAGCACGAGCCATCACATAAGCAATGCCTATTCCTGCAAAGATTCTAAAGATAGTCAAGATAAGTTTTCCGTAGTCAGAACCTAATGTAATGCCAAATGCCATTCCGGGGTTGAGTGTGTAGTGAAGTTTGAACCAATCGCCAAAAATCAAAATATCTTCGCCCAAAGAAAGCGTAGAATGAATGTATAGTTTGAGGGCTTGGTCGATAAGAATTACGCCTAGCGCAATGAGAAAATAAGGTAAGTATTTCATGGTTTTTTAGAAAATCAAAAAGTAATTTGGCATTTTTTCTAAATCTAATTCGAAAATCAAAAAAATGATTCTACTAAATTAGCTCAAAATTAGATTCTAAAAAATGAATTCACAAATTTATTAAAAAAGCAGCGTTTAATTGGTAAGACTTAACAAGTTTTAGCGACTAGAGTTATTAATTCTTACAAAAAGTAGGATTAAAATGAGCAAAATAAAGGCAAAATAAGATATTTTATCACGTTTTGAATTGAGTAGAGTTAGCTAAGAATTTTAATTTTAGTAATTTTGCAGCCTTATTCAGTAATACCTTTTTGGTGTGTGAGATAAAAAACGATTTATTCAAAGTTACATTTATCAATCAAATTCATTATGCAATTTAAAAGTATATATCCTTTAGGAATATTTTCAGTCCTTCTTTTTTTGAGTAGCTGTTCCGATTCTTCCAAAATCAAAGGCGAATGGGTACGTTCGGATTATAAAAGTACCCTAAAAATAACAGATGAAAAAGTGATTTTTGATAACATTACAGAAAGAGAGTATGAAGTAGGTGAAAATACATTGAAAGTAATAGCCTACGGAATTGCAACTGATTATCAGTTTGATTTTAAAGGCGATACACTTGTTTTGACCAAAGGTACTTCTGTGCAAAAATTCGTTCCAAAAGATAAAGTAAGTTCGGATGAAGAACAAATAAAAGTTCTCTTGACTCCTCAAGTGGAAAAAATGTTTGAGAAAAAAATAGCTAATCTAACACTAGAAAAAGAACATTGGGGAGACTTAAAAGAAAAAATAACTTTACAAAAAGTACCTTCTATTCCTGATGATGAATGGGTATATTCGTCAGAAATTACTTTTGAAGATAAAATGACTCCTCCAGCAACTATTTTTGTGCGAGCAGGAAGAGATAAATCTGGTGTTTTGAAACCAGCGTGGACTGAAATCTTAGAATCTAGTACACGACGTTATTTAATAAATGGAATGGGAATTCCTGCTGAAAAAGTAGATTTAAAACCTACAGGTGGAAATGGGTATGATGTAACTGTTACAACAAATGATGGTAGTACATTACCTATTCTTTTAGACCCACAAATAGGTGTTCTTCCAAGACAAGATGAGAGTTCTATTTCTACTTATTTTCAATATTCTTTACAAAAAAAGTATGGTAAAGATCTTATCAAGCGTGTAGATTTAAAACAAGATGATGTTTTTTATAAAGGAACGGTTACATTGTCCAATGGTACTCAAATTCCGACTACCTATTCTAAAGTAAAAGGACTAGATTTTACAGAATTAGACCAAAAAACGAAAGAAGCACTAGGGCAAGGAATGATAGAAAGTGAATTGAATGTAGAATTGGAATGGCAGGAAACTGAAATAGTAGGCGATTTATTAAAGATGACTTTTCAGACTGCTGTAGAAGAAAAGTTAGTAACTTATGTAGATGTTATGCGTGGTTGGTATCCTGAAAATACACTTACTTCACTTTCTACAGCTACTCGTTATCGTATTCAAAAGAAAGTAGGTAGTACAAATAAAGTAGGTTCTGTAATTTTGGCACAGCGTTCACAAGAAAGATACGAAGGAACAGTAGATTTTGCTTCTGGAAGTGTAGAGCGTATCATTGTTGAGCATACAGGAACTGGTTTTAGTTGGCGTGCAGCAACAGAACAAGACAAATATTTAAAATAGAATTTTGTTTTATTACATAAATAAACCCTAAAAGTCAGATTATAAAATCTAATTTTTAGGGTTTTGTATTTTGAAGGAATTAGAAATTAATTTATCAACTAATTTGCCAAACTTACAGCCTTTCCAAAAAGAGTAGCCGAAGTACAATCATTGACAGCTACATTTACATACTGTCCTTTTTCATAATTTTCTCTTGGGAAAACAATAACTTTATTATCTGTCGTTCTGCCTTGTAAATCTTTATCAGAACGTTTTGATTCTCCTTCTACCAAAACTTTGTGCGTTTTGCCTATCAATCTTTGATTACGAGCCAAAGAATGTTTTGATTGAAGCTCAATGATTTCACTAAGACGTTTTTTCTTTACATCCATTGGAATATCATCTAAATATTTCTTTGCAGCCAAAGTTCCAGGGCGTTCAGAATAGAAAAACATATACGAATAATCGTATTTTACATATTCCATCAAAGTCAATGTTTCTTGATGTTCTTCCTCTGTTTCAGTACAAAAACCTGCAATCATATCCGAACTAATGGCGCAATCTTCTCCCAAAATTCTACGGATTGCATCTACTCTGTCAATATACCATTCACGAGTATAAGTACGGTTCATGAGTTTCAAAACTCTACTATTTCCACTCTGAACAGGCAAATGAATGTATTTACAAATATTTTCATATTTTGCCATGACATGAAGAACGTCGTCTGTCATGTCTTTTGGGTGCGAAGTTGTAAAACGCACTCTTAGAGTTGGGTCAACTTGAGCGACCATTTCCAAAAGTGTAGCAAAGTTTTCGTTTCTTACTTTTTCTCCTGTTTCTTTTTCAAAATTCTCTGCTCTTATTGTTCTCGGTACATTTGTCCATTTATAGGAATCTACATTTTGTCCTAATAAAGTAACTTCTTTGTAGCCTTCTTTTACTAAGTCTTTAATTTCTTGTACAATCGAATCAGCAGGACGACTTCGCTCACGTCCACGAGTAAATGGCACAACACAAAAACTACATACATTATCACACCCTCTCATAATCGAAACAAAAGCAGAAATTCCATTACTATTCAGACGAATAGGCGAAATATCAGCATACGTTTCTTCTCTTGAAAGCAAAACATTAACAGCTTTTTGTCCGTCATCTACCGAACCGACCAGTTTTGGTAAATCACGATACGCATCAGGACCAGCTACTAAGTCGACGATTTTTTCTTCTTCTAAAAATTTGTGTTTCAAACGCTCTGCCATACAACCCAAGACACCGACCATCATTTCAGGTTTGCGTTTTTTGAGTCCGTTGATATGAACTAAGCGTTTACGAACGGTTTGTTCGGCTTTTTCACGAATAGAGCAGGTATTTAGGAAAATCAAATCAGCATCTTCTGCTGTGTCTGTTGTTCCAAAACCGTGTTCTTGCATGACGGCAGCCACAATTTCACTATCAGCAAAATTCATTTGGCAGCCATAACTTTCGATGTAGAGTTTTCGCTGTCCTTCTTTGGCAGTATTAGCTGTTTTTTTGACGGTTTCGCAAGGTTCGTGTATAGCTTCACTTGCGTTGGTGTCAATGATTTCGATATCAGCAATTAATTTATTCATTTTGAATGTTTTTTATCTTTTTAATTGTCCCTTTTACTGAATTCGTTTATTTAAAATTCAGCTTTTTCTAGCAACTTACAAAGATAATGAATTAGTTTTTATTTGTTGGAATAAAATTTTTTTGGGTGCATCTCAAAATGTCGCACTACAAAAAAAACAGATTAATTGTGTCGGTCTGACCTTATTTTAACCACTTAGGTCAGTATCGAAGGTCAGACCGAATCCAAAAATTTGAGATGCACCCAAATTAAAAATAGTCTTTTAATTTGTTTAAAACAGATTAGATATAGTTTTCGGTCTGCTCTAAAGAGACTGACCTAACTTAATCAAGGTCAGACCGATAGGTCAGTACCGATATATAAGCACACTATAACTAACTGATAATCAATGAATATAATTCCGAGTTCACGTTAATTAGGACAGGTTGCTTAAAAACCTAACTATTAGCTTTCAATTTGGAGAAATAAGATTATGCCATCACTTTTTCCTTCTGCATCATCTCAACAAATTGGTCAAAAAGATAACGAGAATCATGAGGGCCGGGAGAAGACTCTGGGTGATACTGAACTGAAAAGGCTTTTTTGTTTTTAAAACGAATTCCTGCAACACTTTTATCATTTAAGTTTTTGTGAGTTTCTACAATTTCGTCTTGTTTGTTTAAAAGCTCTCTATCCACACCAAAACCGTGATTTTGAGATGTTATTTCACAATTTCCTAACTCTAAATTCTTAACTGGATGATTAAGTCCTCTATGTCCGTTGAACATTTTATAAGTAGAAAGTCCACCTGCAAGAGCTAAAATTTGATGCCCTAAACAAATTCCAAAAATGGGTTTGTCTAGTTCTAAAAGTTCTTTTGTTGTTTGAATTGCGTAATCCATTGCAGCAGGATCACCCGGTCCATTAGAAAGAAAAAAACCAGTTGGATTGAATTCTAAAAGTTCTTTTACAGAAGTTTTGGCAGGAAATACTTTGCAAAAAATACCTCTTTGTGCTAAACTTCTCAAAATATTAATTTTGATTCCCAAGTCCAAAACAGCTACTCGTATTTCTGAATTTTCATCACCAACTGTATAAGTTTCTTTTGTCGTAACTTTAGATGAAAGTTCTAAACCATTCATATCAGGCACTTCTGAAAGTCTTTTTTGAAGTTCTTCATTTGTCAAATCTTCTGATGAAATAATGGCATTCATTGCACCTTTATTACGGATATGACGTACCAAAGAACGAGTATCCACTTCTGCAATTCCTGTAATATTTGCTTTTTCTAAGTAATCTTGAAGCGAACTATCAGCCGTAGAACGAGAATGAAGGTCTGAAAAATTACGAACTACAAGACCATTTATTTTGACACTTGCAGATTCATTTTCTGCATCTATTGTTCCATAATTACCGATATGAGAACTTGTATTGATGACAATTTGTCCAAAATAAGAAGGGTCGGTATAAATTTCTTGATAGCCTGTCATTCCTGTATTAAAACAAATTTCGCCACCTGTTGTACCTATTTTTCCAATGGCGATACCTTCATATTTTGTTCCGTCTTTCAGCAATAAAACTGCTTTTTTGTGATTTTCCATAGTTCGTTTTAGATTCGTTTTAGATTCGTTTTAGATTCGTTTTAGATTCGTTTTAGATTCGTTTTAGATTCGTTTTAGATTCGTTTTGGATTCGTTTTGGATTCGATGTTTCGTTATACGATGAAGTGAAATTCAAATACGCAAAAGTACAAAAAAATCCATTACCGTCTTGAAAAATCAAAAAAGTAATGGATTTAATTAAATTATCATGTAGGGAAAAGGCACGCCTTTTCCTAGGGTAGTGATTATCTATTTAGCCAAAGCCATCAACAAATCTTGTTGTGTAATAATATGTACATTTTGGTTTGCATCACGCACCAAAAGCGCGGGATTATCTTTATTTATTAGCGATGAGAGTACATCAACCGTATTATTCATCGAAACAAAAGTAAACGGACTATCCATAATATCTTTTACTGGCATATCTTTCAGCGCAGGATTATCGATAAGTTTTGCAAGCGTTTTTGAATCTATAAGACTTCCTACAATATGTTCTTTTTTTGTATCACTAACAGGAAGTTGAGAAATCCCTTCTTTATTCATCATTCTGACAGCTTCTCCTACTTTCATATTTTCATCGATAACGAACAGTTCTGAATGACCATTTTTGCTTTGAATAATATCGGCAGCCGTTGCAAACTCTCTTTCTAAGAATCCGTGGTCTTTCATCCAATTGTCATTGTAGATTTTACCCAAATAACGAGTTCCGTGGTCAGGCAAAATAACTACCATTACATCGTCTTCTTTTAGGTTTTCTCTAGCATATTCCAAAGCTCCAAAAACAGCAGAACCACACGACCAACCTACAAAAAGACCTTCTTCACGAGCCAATCTTCTTGTCATGATTGCGCTATCTTTATCTGTAACTTTTATGAAATGGTCTATCAAATCCATTTCTACATTTTCTGGCAAAATATCTTCTCCAATTCCTTCTGTAAGGTATGGATAAACTTCTTTTTCATCAAAAATACCTGTTTCTTTTAGTTTTTTGAAGATAGAACCATACGAATCTACACCGACTGTTACAACATTAGGATTTTGTTCTTTCAAATATCTTGATGTTCCACACATCGAACCACCTGTTCCTACACCTGCTACATAATGCGTAATTTTTCCGTCTGTATCCCTCCAGATTTCAGGAGCAGTACTTTCGTAATGTGCTTGTTGGTTTGACTTATTATCGTATTGGTTTGGATAAAATGAATTTTCTATCTCTGCATTTTTACGTTTTGCAACTGAATAATACGAACGAGGGTCTTCTGGAGAAACATTGGTAGGACAAACAATAACTTCTGCTCCTAAAGCACGCAAAATATCAATTTTTTCTTGTGATTGTTTATCAGAAACCGTAAAAATACATTTATAACCTTTTGCAATGGCAGTCAAAGCCAATCCCATTCCTGTATTTCCAGAAGTTCCTTCAATGACAGTTCCCCCTGGTTTTAATAATCCTGCTTTTTCGGCATCTTCAATCATTTTTAGACCAATACGGTCTTTCATAGAATTACCTGGATTGAGGTATTCTACTTTGACCAAAATTGTTCCCTTGATTCCTTTATTTACATTGTTTAGTTTTACAAGTGGCGTATTGCCTACTGTGTCGATGATGTGATTGTAATAACGCATAGTTATTTTTTTATGTTTTTTAAGTGTTTTTGCTGTGTCATTTATACAGAAATTGAAGTATTGCAAAGGTAGGAAAAAAAATACGTATCAGTAATTAGTGAAGGGTAATTAGGTGATTTTTAGCTTATTTCTTTTTGTATTGAGTTTTTTTGTTTGCAAAGATAATCCTTGTATATCGGTTTTAAGTTCTGTTTTACGCAAACTAAAGTTTACGGTACTGTTGAACTCACTCTAAAGAGTAAGCTACTTTTTGATCACTCTCAAATACAATTTTTCCACCTGTTCTCTAGCCCAAGGCGTTTTACGTAAAAATGTCAAGCTAGACTTTATAGAAGGGGTGTTTTTAAAACAGTTGATATTTACTTCTTTAGCCATTTTTTCCCAGCCTTGTTTTTCTACTAAGGTTTCTAAAATATCGGTTAATTTTACTCCGTGTAAAGGGTCGTTTGACTTACTACTAGATTTATTTTGAGATTGGTCATTATTGGTCATTGTTTTATCCGTTTTATCGTCCATTTTTTGTGAGATTTTGTAGTTGTTTTTTTATTCTATCCAAAAATAGAAAAATAATTGTGATAATTTTTAGGAAAGGCTTTATAAAATCTAGTTTTCAACGAGGCACAAATAAAATAATAAATACGCCAATTATACACACTCCTGCTCCTACAATGTCCCATTTATCAGCTGTTTGATGTTCTGCAAAATACAACCAAAACAAAGAAGATACAATATAAATACCACCATAAATGGCATACGCTCGTCCTGCAAACTCAGATTGAACTTTTGTAAGTAGAAAAGCAAAAATTACCAATGAAAAAGATCCAAAGAGTAACCAAAATGACGTTTTGTTTAATTTAAAATAATTCCAAAAGGCAAAACATCCAAAAATTTCGAAAAAAGCAGCAGCTATGTAAATTAAAAGGTCTTTCATTTTATTTATATATTTTTTGTATCTATTCTTTTATATACAAATACAAGGTATTTATTTAATTTAAGACTTCATTACTTTATCGCAAAGAATTATAAATAACTCAAGTTGTGAAGTATAGGTATTTTAGCCTTTTTAAGTAGTCAGACACAATTATACTAACTTTTTTGTATCTTTGTCCTATGCAAGGAAAAAA
>PFKD01000368.1 GCA_002784125.1 Flexibacter sp. CG_4_10_14_3_um_filter_32_15 | reverse complement strand
ACTGATAATAAACAAGTTTTGTGATTACCAAATTTTATTCTGTAAAAGTGTTATTTTTTCCATAGCATAGGGTTTGCAAACCCTATGCTATGGAAAAAACAAACTATTATTTTGCTAATAAATGAATGAATCAAGTTTTTATTACTATCAGTCCAAAACCTATGAAGAGCCAAAAATTATAGCCTTTCGATTTCCAGTTGTTCAAGTTTAAAATTTGTGTTTCCTTCACTTATTAACCTTTGAATATGCGAACTCATACTTCTAGATTTACTTTTTATATGTATAGGAAACTGAGCAGAACCAGTTGCTAATTTTAAGGAATCGACAAATGAAGTCAGATTTTGAAAAATTTCTTGTGGAAAACTAAAGTGCAGTTTTCTTTCTTTTCCTTTCATATTATAATAAATTGAGCAGGATATAAATTCCATATTTCCCCATTCATTTACATCAATTTTATTTATATTTTCTAGTGGTAGTGTATAATAATTTGTGCCATAACTTTCCGAAAAACCGACTGACTTATTAGTAATATAAAATGTATTACTCTTAAAATGTTTATAAACAGATGTAGAACGTTTTCCAAAATACCAATTATGCAGCATTTCAAAAATCTGTAAAACAAAAGTGAGTAAAAAAGCAATGATTACTAAAGGAGATTGAGAAGTAAAAAAGAGAATTATTCCGACTGTCCAAGCCATAACTTTAAGAGAAGTAACCAAAGGATGATGAAAGAAATTTTGAATCTTTGATATTTCATTTTGCTTATGAAGCCAAGGCTTTTCCTTTACATATTTAGGAATTCTAGACTGACTTTTAGGAGAACGTGGTAGAGGTTGATAAAACAAAATATGCTCTTCTACTTTCAAATTCATGGCAGATGAGGAAGGAAAAGTTTCTAATGTTTTAGATTGTTCACAATGCTTTTTATCTAAATAAAGCCACGTATCAACCAAAAATACAGATTTGCAACTGGCACAAAAAACAACCTCATCGTTTTCCACAATCAAATCGCCTGTAATTGGGTCTTTTCTGTTTTGAGATAAAAAATCTTTATGTTTATCTTTTTCTATGTTATGAATGTGCATTTTTTTTGTAAAATGAGGAAAGTAAATAGCCACTGTACCCTACTATTTTTTGTAGGGGTGCATAACAAATTAGCTACGCTGCTCTTCGGGTGTCGCTTATTCAATTTGTATTACGTAGGGAAAAAGCCTGCCTTTTTCTTCCATACAGATATTTTTTTTGATACAAACAGCTAGTTTAGGAAAAGGCTTGCCTTTTCCCTACAAAAAACGATAATTTGTTATACACCCTTTTGTAGTACAGTAGTAAATAGCTACATTCTATAAACGAAAAAATAAACGTAAAGTTGAAATAGTTTTTTAGAGAAAATAAAAATAGTTATATTTGTAGTCTAGAAACTTTTTTTTATTAATTTGAGTAGTGATTGTGAGCAAAATAATTCATTCAATTTTCTAAATTATTTGTAATGGAAACATTAAATTTGAAACGTCTGAAAATTCAACTCAAAAAATGCTATCCATTCATAGAAAACTGGGGTAGAAAACAAAATAATAGTTGGGATAAGCAAACTAATTTTATTTACAAAGTAAGACATTTTCAAACTTTAGAAAATGAAATAAAAGATAGATTTAAGAAAGAGTCTAATTTTGAAGAATTACGAATCTATGCACTCAATCGTTGGTATAATTTCTGGTCTGCACAAGGAATTGAATATATTTTTTGCAGCTATCCAAATGTAAAACCCCATGTTGAACCATTTCATCAATTTATAGACTTTTGGATTGATGAAATTCCTTTTGACCATAAAACAAGTGTATTTCCAAAAAAATACAATCAAAATATAGAATTCGCTAAAGAAAATCCTACTGATTTATTGAAATGGCTCTATAAAAATCAATCAAACCAAAAACGGTTTCATTTGCAAAATCGTTTGTTTTTAATTTTATGTGAGAAAGAGGGAAAGCATCAAAAATTAAAATCTGAAATTGATTTTATACAGCCGATTATAGAAAATTATTTAAAGCATTTTTCTTTCGAAAAGCTCAAAAAAATAGAATTTGATACAGATAAAGGAATAAAAACAGCTTATTCAGATTGTATTTTTATTGAAATGAATTAGACTATCAACTGAAAATATTTATTCAGACAAAACAAACTTACGTAAAGCTGCACCGTCTAATGTTTCAACTTTAAGTTGATACATTCCTCCTGTTAATTTATCTGCGTAAATTTTATAACGAGTAGAAGAAATACGTTCTATTTTTAACTTTATTTCTCTTCCAATGGCATCAATCAATGTAAATTTAGGTGTTCCGTTTGGATAATTTTTTCCAAAATCTAAGAAGAAAACACCATTATTTGGATTAGGAAAAAGACTCAAAGTACGTAATTCAATAGGCTCTTCAATTCCTGTAATATCTATGGCTGTAAAAATTATACTTTGAGAAACAGAACTACAACCTGTTTGAGAAATTACTAAAAGGCTATATTCTCCTGTTTCTGTTGGTGTATAAGTATCTTCAAAAGCGTTTTCTATCGCTTGTCCATCTTTGAGCCATTGATAAGTTACTGATTCTGTGCTTGTTACAGAGCTTGTAAAAATGGTGTTATCTATTAATTCGATAGATAATTCAGGCTGTGGCAGTGTTGTAATTTCTACCTCATTTGAAATAGCTGTACACCCTTGAGCTGTTACTATTTCTGCTGTATATTTTCCAGCTTGTGTTACTGTGTACGTTATTTCATTTGCAAAAGCTAGTACCACACCATCTTTTCTCCAACGAATTTGAGTGCTACCAGCAAACTGAGAGCTAATTTCTAAACGCAATCCGAATGGTTGATTTTCACAAAAAATAGTTTGTTGTGGTTCTGAAAGTGCAAATCCTAAGTTTTCAGCACATTCTACATTCAGCCTAATTGGTCTTCTTTGAAGAGTCAGGTTGGGTAAAGCAGGGTTGGTAACAGAAGCTGTATAAGTTCCTGCATCAGCAATTCTGACTCTGTTTATTGTTAGCGTTTGGGTTGTCGAAACATTTTGTCCGTCTTTTATCCATTGAAAACGATTTCCATTTCCTGCTGTTTCTATACTAAAAGAAATTGATTGATTGACAGTAGCCAAAATATCTTGTTCTTCATTGATAGGAGCTTGTGGCGCATAATCAAAAGTTTGGAAAGTATGATTTGCATAAGGCAACAAATCATCAAATTCTAAATTATTTTCAGTAATACGAAATACTGACAAATTAGCTAATTGCAGAATTTCTGTTGTTGGCAAAGTAGAAAGTTCGTTTGTATTTAACTCAAAAATAGTCAGAACAACTAGATTATTCATAGCTGCTGGTAGAGTAGTAATAAAATTACGATTAGCGTATAACTCTCTTAGTTTTATAAGATTTGTAATAGAATTTGGGAATGCTGAAAGGTCATTATCACTCACATTAAGAACCAATAATTCACTCAAATTTCCTATTGTAGAAGGTAGTGAGGTAAATTTATTGTCATTGATATAAAGATTTTGTAGGCTTTCTAAATTACCAATTTCATCAGGTAAATTATCAAGATTATTTCTTGAAAGCCAAAGCGCTTGAAGGTTGGTAAGTCCACCAAAAGAAGCTGGAACAGCACCTTCAAATAAATTTTTATCTAAATCTAAATAAGTTAGTGTTGCAAGTTGTCCTATTGTAGCAGGAATTTGACCTGTTAATTGGTTATCGAAAAAACTCAAATAACGTAGTTCTGTAAACAAATTAGCATCAAAAACATCTGGTAAAGCTCCTACAAGATTACGTCTTGATAAGTCTAATTCTCTGACTTTACCCCCTCTTAGTGTAACTCCTTCCCAAGTCGCTACTGGGTCATTCAAGTTCCAAGGACGTGTCCAATTAGAGCCTCCTGTTTCTTCAAAAATTTGAACCAAAGCCAAAGAATCAAAGGCATCTAAAAAACCTTCTACATTGAGATTAATTATATGACGTTCTAGAGTTAGCTGTGTGGCTTGTGTATTCGTTATTCTACAAAAATATTCTCCTGCATCATCAGGAATTACATTTGTGAGTTCCAAACTAGGATTTGTTTGTCCTGCTAAAATCGCATTATCTTTAAACCATTGATAACGGTTAAAATCTCCTGCCGTTTGAGAATTAAATGTAATGGATTCACTCTGTTGAATGGTTGTATCTTTTGGAGAATAAATTTTTGCTTGAGGAAAATAGGTAAATAAAGGAATTGTATTGACAAAATCTTCTGCCGATTCAAAATCTAATCTATTACTTCCAATATTCATTTCAAAATTAGATTCATTAATTCTAGAAAAATTACGAACCGAATTAGGAAGTGTTCCTGTAAGATTATTATTATTAAGATTAAGCGTAATGACAGAACCATAAGCAATTTCAACGCCTGCCCAAGTGCTGACAGGAGTAGTTAAGTCCCAAGAAGCTGTCCAGTTTTCGCCTCCCATATTGTTGTACATATCCACTAAAATAAGCGAATCGTTTATTCCAATATAATAGGGTTCATTTTCTAAAGTCATATAAATATAACCTACTTGTCCAGAAATAGTACCATTTCCTATTTGAGGAGAAACAATGGCTTCACCCAAGACACCAAAATTTTGAAAACCTCCAGAATTACTTGTTCCTCCACCTCCAGAAACTACACTAGCACGTTGTTGTGGTAGAGTTTGAGAATAGGAAGATTCAATATGTACACATAGCGTTAAAAAAATAAGGAGAAATATCCTGTAAATAGTAAATGTGTTCATAAAAATTAAAGATAAAAATGGAATGAGTTAAAATAAAAAGAAAATTCTTGGCTAAAATTAGATTTTAATACTAACAACGTACAATCTAGTTTTTAAGTTATTGCTAAATTAAGCAAATTTGAGTACTTATTAAAACCATCGTGCAAAAAATGAATGATTTTATTTGTCATTCCTATCATTTTGAGTTTCTGAATTCTTATTTTCTGTATCTTCTTTTGCTTTTGGAATTTTGATTTTGATGATTGGTTTCTTGCTTTCTTTTTTGACTTCCTCTTTTTTTATGACTTTTTGAGTGTCTTTGTTTTCTGTTGATTGTGTTTTTTGAGCAGGTAATTTTATCTTAATGGGTTTCAATTTGGATTTTATAACTGCTTTATTACTTTCATGACTTTGTTTTTCTGTATTTGTTGTTTTTGGTTGAGAAGTAATCTTTTTGATTTTGATAGTGGGTTTCTTGATTGTTTTATTTTCTTCGGATACATTTTTTATTTCTTCTTTTTGTGGTGTTTCTGTTTTCTTTATTTTTGGCAGAGGTTTAGAAATGGTTGTCTCAATTACTTTTTTGGCTGTTTTTTTAGCTGCTTTTTTGGCTTCAAAATCGTCCCATTCTTTTTGTTTTTGGATTGTTTCTTCATCATTCAAGTTGCTAAAATCATAATTCATTTTAGCAATATCAGTTTCACTAAAATCAAATTCTTTTGTCATCGTTAGGCATTCTGTCGGACAGACAACTGTACAAAGCCCACAAAAACAACATTTTGCCATATCAATATCAAACGTAGCAGCATAAAAACGAATTGGCGAACCATCAGAAGCTGTACCTACTTGTTCCGTTCCACGAATGGCATCAATTTCAATACAATTTACAGGGCATACCTCAGCGCATTTGTTACAGACAATACAATCATCAATTTCATTGTGCAATTTATATCTTCCATTATCAGGAATGGGCATCATTTCGTGAGGATAACGATTGGTTACAACTCCTAGATTTGAAGTAGAATTTATATCAAAAGATTGATTTTGAGCAGAATTAGCACTTCCACTATTATTTTTTTCTGTTTTGGCTAGACTTTGTATAGATTTTTGAAAATGTTCCCACGTCAGTCCCAAGCCTTTTGCTGTGGTTTGAGTGGCTTTTTTTAGGTCTTTCCAATATGTTTTTTTGTTGTCTTTCATTTTTTATTACGTAATTCTAGTTTTTTCTTGCTCTTATCAAACAGCTCGGTTTGCCTTTAGTTTTGCTAATTGCAATTTTTTTCTATATTTATTCGCCCACCAAATAAGAGGGAGTATCCAAATAATAAAAGCTGAAATAGTTAGAGGAATGTATCCAATCGTAATTCCATGTTCTACAAAGATAAGTGGAATAATAGACCACCAAAAGAAAAAGTTTGCTCTCAAGTTGATTTTATCTTTTTGCTTGAAAGCTACAAAAATAGTATATACGTACAAAGCTATCGAATAAAGTAAAAATCCTACGACTGAATATCTAAGAACATAATTTTCTCCCACATTATCAATGTCTATTATAAGCCCAATACTTATAAGAATTAAAAATATAGGTGTAGGCATGTAACTTCTCAATACAGACAAGCTATAAGGAGCTTTCTGAAATCTATATAATACATATTGATGAATAAGACTGCGTAAAAAGTACGTAAAAGGAAATGTTAATAATAATACAACAATGCTCAAGTCTTCTTCAAAAGATAATTTTGTAATAGATAAGGTAATAAATAAAAGAATACTAAAGACGACAATTCCCATCCAATCTCCAAAATAATTAAAATTACGTTGAGAGAATTCAGCTGAAGCCTTTTCAGTAGCAAACCAGACTATAGCTACAATTACCCAAATAAATAGATTAACACCACCAAATAAATGTTTTGTAGCACCTGTCCAACCTTCTACACGAACAGTATAATGAAGTATCAAAACAGAGCCTATTAATAGTAAAATAGCTGCAAATAAATATAAAAATCCATTAAAATAAAGTTGTTTTTTTATATCTTTTATTCCAAAAATAATTCCTGCAATAGATAAAGAAAGTGCCGAAGAAAAAGCTACAGAAACAACAAAACTTTCATCCATAATAAAAATAAACCATCCTAAACCTATAAAAAATCCAATAAGTACATAGATAATTATTTTAAAGTATTTTTGTGATAAATACAACATGTTGATATAATTCAATACCAAAATACTGAGTAAGAAAACAGTCAAAAACAAAACTGCTTTTGATATAATATTTGCCATTTCGGAAGGTACTTGCCTATAATCGTCTAAAGAAGCTATTTGATACTTAATTTTTTCCTCTGCAGATAAAGGAGCTATTGTATTCAATATGGAATCTAGTCTATTTGGGAAAGTAATAATGTAAGATGTATTAGATTTATACACTACGAAGTTATCGTCATCAAGGAGTGAAAAATTAGCATTATCAGGAAAGTCATAAGTAGCAATTATAGAATCTTTATTTGTCTTTGCTATTAACTTCCAACTTTTTTTATCATCATTTATAAATAGGTAGTTTCCTAAGTCAAATTCTATTTTGTTATCAAGGCTTGTATAGGTATTAGTTTTTGTTACTACTACATTTTTCCATAGTTTCAATACTTTTTTATGTAGTTCATTTTTTTTATCCCAAACTATTTCATTATGATAACTTATTTTGTTTGCTAGTGTATCAAAGAGAGTAAATTCTTTTGGAGTAGAATCAATGTTTACATTTCCTACAAACAAACCTATTAATAGATTTCCATCATGTTTTAGAAAACTAACTTTTGCTTCTTGTACTCTTTTTGTTCGTGTAATTTCTCTAAGTTCATTTCCTTCTTCATCAAATAAAATTATCTTTCCATTGTCAGAATGTGTAACTATATACTTTCCATTATCTGATAGAGCCACAAAATGGGGGGTATAGATATTGGTAGTAGTATATATTTCTCTTTTTTCACTTTGAGAGTTAGTCTTGAATTGACTAATTTTATTTTGATAAGAATTGGGTTTGTCTTCGTCAAGATTTTTAATCAGACCTTCGTACTCATCAAATAGAGCAATATTATTTTTGTCTATAGTAATAGAGCGATACCTATTTTTAGAAGCAATAGAATATAAAGCTGAATCATCGGCTTTAAGATCCATAAAAATAGGAGGAGAAACTATTTCAACATATTCTATAATATCATACAAATTCATTAAAGCTAATGAAGATGTTATTTTGTCTGTAGTATAAGCCTCGTAAGCTAATTGCAAAGCTCTGTCAGGATAAAGCTCTTGAGTATCCTTAGACTCAAAAATCAAATTTTTGATAGCTAATTCTTTTTGATGTTGATATGATTTATACCATTGAGAACCTGCCAGCATTGCCACAGCTAATATAATTGCTACTGCTGCAATGGCAATTTGTTTGTTTCTTTCTATGGAAAGATTTGTTTTTTGTTCTTCCTTTAAACTTTCTTTTATGAACTCTTTTTGAAGGTCTGTAATTACTGGAATTTTCTGATATTTTTTTGCATCTGCTATCCATGTATTAGCCAATAGAAGTTCGTTTCCTCTCAATAAAAAATCACTATTTTTATCAAAAGAATCCCATTCCATAGCTTCATTTTGCCATTTTGTATGTGCCTGTACGTGTTCTCTATCTGTATCTAAGGTACGTAGGACTTCTGCAAACTGCTTCTCAAATTTTGTAGTGTTGGTTCTAAAATCTATCCATTGAACAGCCGAAAGTGCGCCATGTAATTCATGTGTATCTATTTCTCTATACAAAAGTGTAATAAAACGTTTTCCTAATTTTTGGGCATATTCTACCTCATCGGCACAATACGGTGATAAAATTGATTCAGGAGAAAGAATAAAAATAATATTATCAGCATGCTGAATGCCTTCATAAATTTCTTTTTGGAAATCTGCCCCAAAGGCAATACTTTCTTGGTCAAACCAAGTTGTTTTTCCTGTAACCTGCAAACTTTCATTGAACTTTCTAGCAATATCTCCGTCAGTTCTGGAATAAGAAATAAAAACATCTGTACGCTCCGAACTGCTTTTAGCTTGACTTTCTTTTATAAAATCTTCGTGAATAGCTAAGGGAATATTGGCTTCTCTTTTTTCTCCAATTTTGAGCCAAATTTTGGCTTGTTCAAGGTTGTGTCCACGTAAAAGCATGGACGGATTTTTTTCTTGATTCTGCCATTTTAAGGCTTGAGTAAGTAGAATTTTATGACATTGTATATATTCTTTATCTGCATCAAGAAGTTTTAATAACTCATTTATATCTTTTTCAAAATCTGTCTTGTCATTTTTGGAGAGTGATATGGCTTCTTCATTATCTGCAAAATCAATATATTGAATATCTTTTAAAATAGCAGGAAACTTGTTTTCATCTATTTTTTCTAAACGCAGAGGAATAATTCTTTTATTTAAAGAAATAGCATACTCTAATTCTTCCATACAATACTCTGATTCTAATGATTCTTTGGTAATCATAAAAATCAAATTATCAGCACCTTCTACCCCTTTTTTGATGGCTTTATGAAAATCAGCACCCGAATTTAGGTCGTTTATATGTGTCCAAGATGTGTAACCATACAAGGCAAGCATATAAATAATCTGCTCTCTTGTCATGCTATTTCCTTCCTTTTCTTTTTCAGCCGAAGCAATAAAAACATCTGTTTGAAGATTATTTGCATTCTTTTTTGCTTCAGAAATAAAACGAACATGCAAATCAGAAGGCAAACAAGGAGGTTGACTACTATCAAAACGATTAAAAAGCCATTCTTCGGCTTGTTTTCGTTCATTAGCTACCAAAAGGTGCATCGAATTGTGATGGTCTTTTTCCCATTGAATGGCTCTAAAAAGAATTTGTGTATGCCTTTGGACATATTCTTTTTCTTGTTCTAACAAAGAAAGTATGCCCTTAAATCCTGTATCAAAATCATCAATGGTTTCATATTCTGTTTGTTCCTTGTCTTTTTCCCACTTTTGGCGCATATACACCCAGTTTATTTTGCCGATTGCTGGATGCATCATATCCCAAACCTCTTTAGTAGTTGGTTCGATTTGAAGAATGGGAATAATTCTTTTTCCTCTTTTTACGGCAAGGTCTATTTCTTTTCGACAGTAAGGCGATTTTACAGCATGAGGAGCAATAACGAAGATAAAATTATGAGCCATTTCTATTCCTTCATCAATTTGATGCTGAAAATCAACTCCTAAAGGAATATCATTTTGGTCAAACCAAACTTTATAACCTTTTTCAGTAAGCTGTTCGCATAATTTAGTAGCAAAAGCCTTTGATTCAGCTCTTCCATAGGAAATAAAAACATCTCTAAAACGAGTGTCTAGGCTATCTTCTAATTTGTCTAATGTAGTTGGAGTAATATCGCTCATAAGTGGATTTTATATTTCTTGAAAATAATTACTTTTGAGGAAGTAAACAAGAAGTTTCATCGAAAAATATTCTCAATCCGTCATTTTCTGAATAACTAAATTTCTATCAATATCTTTTACTTGTCCTTCTTCACAATAAAAAACTCGTGCTGGCTGTTTTTTTAAGAAATTATGATGATGTGTTGCCATCAAAACGGCTGTTCCTGTTTTATTTATTTCTACAAAAACATTCAAAATATCATTGGCAATGGTGGGGTCAAGGTTTCCTGTCGGCTCGTCTGCCAAAACAATCAAAGGATCATTTAATAAGGCTCTAGCAATGGCGACACGTTGCTGCTCTCCCCCTGAAAGTTGATGAGGCATTTTGTACATCAGTTCGTCTATACCTACTTGTTTTAATATTTGGTCTATTCGGTGTTGAATGGCTACTTTGTCTGTCCAGCCTGTTGCGTGCATCACAAAAGCCAAGTTTTCAAAAACACTACGGTCTGTAAATAATTGAAAATCTTGAAAAACAATTCCTATTTTTCGTCTGAGAAATGGAATTTCAGAAGGTTTTAAATGATTGACACGATAACCAGCCACTACAATTTCGCCCTTTTCGACAGGCAAATCGGCATACAATGCCTTCAAAATAGTAGATTTTCCACTTCCTGTTTTTCCAATTAAATAGACAAATTCGCCACTTGCTACTTCTAAATTTACATTTTCAAAAATAGTTCGGCTTTCTTGTGCTAAAAGCACGTCCTGCATACTGGCTACTGAAAAAGGTTTTGTCATTTTGTTAGGAATTGGGAATTAGGAACTGGATAGTAGGAACTGGGAATTGGGGATTAGGAAATGAGAATTACAAATTAGGAATTTTGCCTTCTAAAAGAAAGGAATCTAAGAATGATTTTAATTCATCGCCTTCATTGTGTTCAAAACTATAATCAAATCTTCCTAAATCTATCAAAATATCTTCTTCATTTTTATAAAGAACTGCAATACCTACTCTTTCTTTCATAATAACAATATCTAGTTTAAAACTATCATTCAAAGGATGTTTGATAATTACACCTGTTTCTTCAAACTCATCTAATTCATTATTACCGATGTTAGATAACCATGCTGATGGAAACTTTTCTTTTATATAATTTAAAACCCAAATCATATTTTTTATTAAATATAAAACCCACAAATTTAGTTTGTGGGTTTATTTGTTGTTGTAAATCTAATGAAAATTTCAGTTAAATCTTTACAGAAGTTACCATTTTTGTAGCGTGTTCTTGCCAGTAGGTATAATCTGTTCCAGTTACACTAAAATTAACGATAAGCACTTTTCCATTATAAACACTATACAAAACTTGATGATAACGAGATTTTCCACCTTGATTAATAATGGCGTTTGGGTCTTCTGGAATTGCTCCAATAAACTCAAACAAAACTGCTTCTCTGTCTCCGATATTGATAATTTCGCCATCGTTTAGAAATTTTATTTTTTCATAAAACGAATTTGCAATCGCTCCTTTATAAAATCCTTTCAAAAGTTCCATATTGATTTCGCTTTCTAAACCGACTTCTCCCCACTCAAAAATACTTGAATTGATGCCCAACTCAGCTTTTCTATCTGGACTTCTGAAAATAGCTAATGGTCTTTTGGGAGTAAAATATTTTGTAGCAATTTCTTCATCAGACATTTCTACAAAATTATTAGGAATGAGAAGAGTTACTCCTTCGCCAATTCGCTTTCTTTTGTACTTATCGGGCATTTGTCCTGCAAAATTGAATGCTGAAAAAATGAGTAGAAATAAGATAGAAAACGAAACTGTTTTGAATGTGTTTTTTCTAATTTTTCTAATTTTTCTAATTTTTTTAATTTTTTTAATTTTCATAGTGGATTGAAATAATGATTCGATAGGAAATAATTTGATTTTACTAAGTCGTAGTATAAACTTTATAATCAAATTATTGTGCCAAAACGCAATCAAATCTAATTCTTATCTTTTATTGCTTTTACTTTTGAGATTCTACCCTTACTTTTTCGGCAGCCGTTTTATTCATTCCAAACCAAGCAAAAAACAAGACTAACCAACCTGCCAAAAGTGCCAAAACAATAGTAGATAAAATAGAAGCATCAAAAGGAAATCCAGGAGTTGCTCCGTTTTCAATCTGAATAACCACTAAATAAATCATTATGAAAAGATTGATAAAAATACCTACACCTTTTGTCCAAAGTTTAAAATTATTGAGCAACATACGACGTGTAGTCTGATTTTTTGCCCAAAATTTTCGTTTTGGAATAGGTAAGAATTTTTCTGGTAAAGAAGGAATAATAGTTCCTAAAATCAAAAGAATTCCATTAAAAACAACAATAGCAGCCAGAAAAAGATAGAAAAAACCGTTTTTTGTTAGGTTAAATACTCCACCCATATCATCAATTTTGATAGTAACAGGAGGTTGAAGAATTACATTTTCGTATAAAAGAACCCCCATAACAGCGAGCATGGAAAGCATCCAAATAAATTTTATAAACTTTATCATATATTTATTATAAATGAGTATAACTATAAAATAGTATGTAAATTAATTAATCTTATTATTCAATAATTACTTTATTAAAGCAAGAATAAAATTGGGTAGTAGAGTAAAGTTGTGTTTATTACTTTTCTACATCATTCAAACATAGCAACTTGATTTATCAAATTGAATTTTTGAAGAGAAACGCAATTTTATCATAAAATCTAAAATTGGTAAATTGAAGCACAAAGGTACTAAGAAAGAACAATACTTATTGCCCTCAATTACAAAATTACTTTATTTTAAATGTATAGATTCTATGCAAAGATCTTCATTTTTTTGGTGTGATTAATCATTAAAATAATTAAACTAGGGTAAACGCACGAAACTTTTTATA
>PFKD01000277.1:14108-15056 GCA_002784125.1 Flexibacter sp. CG_4_10_14_3_um_filter_32_15 | reverse complement strand
TGATAATTTATTTAAACACGGCTTTTTTTTAATTTAGGGTGGGGAATGACAGTTGTAAGTGCTTGATAATTAAGTGTTTGTGTTTGTTTCCATTCCTTAGCAGCCAATTATAAGCTAAAAATTTTGTTAGAGAACAGAAACAATTTTGTTTGTGCTTTTTTGTAATTGTATCTTTGCAAAACAAAAACTAGAAAAAATAAACCTATGCTCATCGCCAAAAATATAGTCAAAAAATACGGTTCGTTGGAAGTCTTGCAGGGAATCGATTTATCGATTGCCAAAAAAGAAGTCCTAGCCATTACAGGTTCGTCAGGGGCAGGAAAATCTACACTTTTGCATATTTTGGGAACACTAGATGCACCAGATGGAGGCGAAATAATTATCAATGGCGTAGAAGTTCAGAAACTAAAATCAAATAAACTAGCTACTTTTCGTAACCAGCAAATCGGTTTTATTTTTCAGTTTCATAATCTGTTACCTGAGTTTTCTGCTTTAGAAAATGTCTGTATGCCTGCTTTTATTGGTAAAAAATCGGTCAAAGAATCCGAAAAAAGAGCATCAGAATTATTAGATCGCTTTGGGATTTTGGATAGAAAAGACCACAAACCCTCTGAACTTTCTGGAGGAGAACAGCAGCGTGTAGCCGTAGCAAGAGCCTTAATAAACTCGCCTGTTTTAGTTTTTGCAGACGAACCAAGTGGAAACCTAGACAGCAAGAATGCAGATGAATTACATAATTTATTTTTTACATTAAGAGATGAATTCAATCAAACTTTCGTTATTGTTACACACAATCCAGAACTGGCAAAAATGGCAGATAGAGAAATAGTTTTGCAAAAAGGTTTAGTTGTTGATACCATTACTAAAGATAAATCAAAAACTCTTTAAAATCTAATTCGCAATTCAAAGAATAATTTCTTATATTTCATAATTGGTAATTAGTATTTT
>PFKD01000277.1:0-14021 GCA_002784125.1 Flexibacter sp. CG_4_10_14_3_um_filter_32_15 | reverse complement strand
GTATTTCAAATCCTAATTAATCCTAAAAATCCTTAACCATAATACCCTACAAAAAAAATAGTAGGGTACAGTAATCAAGTAGCCTTTTCCTTAAAAAATAAATCAGAAAAAACACTTCTGTAAAAAATAAGATTATAAATGATAAGCAACTCAAGAAGAGAAGAACCAAGCATTTCGATAACTGAATTCGAACGTTTAATTGAAGCAGGAGAGAGTTTTTTCTTCGAAATCGATACGTATGAATTTCTTTTAGAACATTATCGCAAGACAGGAAATATCGAAAGATTATTTTCAGTGTGTGATATTGCACGTTCTCAACACCCTTTTTCGGTTAATTTTATTGTCGAAGAAGCAAGAGCGCACCTTATCAATAATGATTTTGATAAGGCGCAATCCACTATCGAAGAAGCCGAAGTCCTACAACCTTCTGAAATTGAAGTGCAGGTAACAAAAGCATGGATTCTGCAAGAATGCTTTAAATTTGATGAGGCTGCCGAGATTTATCACAAAGTTTTGCCTTTTACAGATGAAAAGGAAAAAGACGAAGTTTTGTATCAAATAGGTAGTTGTTATCAAGCCAAAAATGACCTCAAAGAAGCGATTAAATATTATAAAGAAACTTTAATCCATAATAAAGGACATAAAGAAGCATTGTATGAATTAGCTTTTTGTTATGACGAATTAGATGACCTTGAAGGTAGCCTTGTTTTTTACAAACAATTTATTGATAATGACCCTTATTCTGCCGAAGCGTGGTATAATTTGGCTCTTATTCAAACTCGTTTGTCGCTTTATAGAGATGCCATTGTGTCGTATGATTATGCTTCAATTATCGAAGATGGATTTTCATCAGCATTTTTTAATAAGGGAAATTGCCACATGAATTTGGGGCAATATCAAGACGCTTTGGATTGTTTTATCCAAACTTCAAAACTAGAACGTCCTACGGCTGAACTTTATACACATATTGGAGCAGCCTATCAAAAACTAGATAGATTTGCCGAAGCACTCAATTTTTATAGAAAAGCATTAGAGCTAGACCAAGAATATGAAATGGCTGCTTTTGGTGTTGGAGAGTGTATGGAAGAACAAGAACGCTGGAAAGAAGCTGTACATTTTTATCAAAAATCACTTCGAAATAATAAAAATATAGGAAATGCATGGTTTGGAAAAGCTCGTTGTGAGTACCAACTCGGAAATATGATTTCTTGCATGGAAGCCTACGACCATGCATCAAGAATTTTGAGTGAAAATGTAGATGTTTGGCTTTCCTGGTCGCATGTCTATTACAAAGAAGAATGGTTTGATAAAGCCATTGCGATTGCAGAAGAAGCACTAGAAATTATTCCAGATTCTGCCGAATTATTGTATCGTTATGTTGCCTATTTGATGGGAGGAGGCAAATATAAAGCTGCCGTTATGGCTCTTGAAAATGCTATTTTGATAGCACCCGAACATAAAAATTATATCTTAGAGTTCTTTACAGATTTGAACACTCAAAAAGCAATTTATCAAATTATTGAACAGTTAGAAAATTGAATTACTGTAGCTCACTCTTTAGAGTGAGAAAGCATTTAATGTACCGAATACTTTAGTGTTCGTATAAAAACGAAGGGCTTTGATTTATCAAATCCCTTTCTTTTTCGAAAAAGCAAAAACGCATTGTCAATCCTTAATAAAATATGTATTTTTGTAAAATAAATAGCAAAATAAAATTGTATCATTTTATCCATTTATTCTATGAAATTCGGAGTTATTGTTTTCCCTGGGTCTAATTGCGACCACGACGTATATTCTGTTCTTGCAGCTACTTTCAAACAAGAAACGGTCAAACTTTGGCACAAAAGTACCGACCTAGAAGATTGTGATTTTATTGTCGTTCCCGGTGGTTTTTCGTATGGAGATTATTTGCGTTCGGGTGCGATTGCTCGTTTTTCGCCGATTATGAATGAAGTGATAAAACACGCTGAAAATGGAGGTTATGTTTTAGGAATTTGCAATGGTTTTCAGATTCTGACAGAAGCGCATTTATTACAGGGAGCATTACTCCGAAATAACAATCAGAAATTTAATTGTAAAAATGTATTCCTTCAAGCAACTTCTCAAAATAGTTTGATTACTCAAAATACAGACCCAGCAAAGGCGTATAAAATTCCGATTGCACACGCAGAAGGGCGTTATTATGCCTCTGATGCAGAACTAAATAGCTTGATTGCTAATGACCAAATTTTATTTCGTTATTGTGATGAAAATGCTAGAGTTACAGATGAAAGTTGTCCGAATGGTTCGGCGATGAATATTGCAGGAATTTGTAATAAGGAAAGAAATGTTTTTGGAATGATGCCACATCCAGAACGTGCAGCCGATGCCATTCTAGGAAATACAGATGGAAGAGTAATTTTTGAATCTATTTTACAACTTGTTGGGCAAGTTTAAAACTACTACAAAATGTCAAAAAAACTACCTCAAGTTTATACAGAAATTATGATAAATGCTTCTAAAAAAAAGGTTTGGAAGGCGCTTTTAGATTTTCAGAATTATCCTTCTTGGAATACTTTTATTCAAAAAATAGAAGGAAATTCAGATTTAGGAGGAAAAGTTGATGTCAAAATTATTCCTCCTGTTGGACTGCCTTTGGAGTTTGAAGGAACAATTTGTCGAAATATTCCAAACAAAACATTAGCTTGGAATGGTTACATGATTGCTGAATGGCTTTTTAGACCTACACATATTTTTGAAATAGAAGAAAAAGCTGAAAATCAAGTTCTTTTTATTCATAGAGAAGAATATGAAGGTATCATAATTCCTTTTATTAAGTTTATGTTACCTACTTTGGTAGGAAAAGGATTTGAGGTAATGAACCAAGATTTGAAGAAATTTGTAGAAACAAATTAATAGGAATTGAGTATTTTGTATTCATTAATCACTAATCATTGAAAAACTAATCACTAAGTATGTTTGTAGATAATTTTGAAAATCAAAGTAAAGAAGTAAAATCAGATTTATTAAAAAAACAATGGCTCGAAACGGCTGCTAAATTCTTGAAAGGAAAACCGTATCAAGAATTGGAATGGGAGTTTTCCGAAGGGGTTTTTGTTGAGCCGTATTACACAAAAAATGATGCAAAAAATGGAGAAAACAACTCAGATTTATCCTATTTACAGATTCTTCAAAATAATCAACTGGCTTTAAATGAGCCTGTTTCTCAACCTCGTTTTTGGTATAATCAGCCTTTTGTAACTGTAAATAATTTAGAAAAAGGAGAGTTAGAGAGAGCAAATAAAGAAATACGTCAGGTTTTGATGAGTGGTGCAGAAGGCGTTTGTTTGGACTTGATGAGTATAGAAATTGATAATTTTGATAAAAAAGCATTTGAAAACTTACTCTTTGAAGTGTCTTTGCCGTATTGCGCTGTTAGCTTTCGAATAAATATAAAGAATGATGCTTTTTTGAGAGATTTTTCTTCAAGATATATAGATTATGCTCGTCAAAAAGATTTTGATGTAAGGCTACTAACTGGTGGGATTTTACATCATAGAAACATAGAAATTTCTAAAGAAACACTACAATTTATTTTAGATACAGAGATTGAATGTAGGTTTCATCCAATTTCGTTGTATGTAAAAAATGGACAAGAAAACAAAAATGATGAAGCCCAAAATATTGCAGATATTCTTTTTGAGGTAAAGACATTAGTAGAAAATTCAAACAAATCTATTTTACAAAACATTGGATTTGTAGTAGAAGCAACAGACAGTTTTTTTGTTACCATTACCAAAATACGTGCTTTACGTTGGCTTCTGATGCAAATGTACGATTTATATGAAGTGGATTATAAGCCTTACATTCATTCCATGACTTCACAAGGAACAGACGAAAAGAGTTTGCAAGATGAAAACTGGAATTTAATCAGAAATACAACTCAAGCATTTTCTTGTGTTTTGGGTGGAACAAATGCACTAACTGTGGTTTCGCATCAAGACCAAAATTCTGAAAGGTCTAAAATGTGGGCAAATCGTATTGCTCGCAATGTTTCGGTGATGCTTCGTGAAGAGTCTTTTATTGACAAAAATACAGACCCAATTTCAGGCTCGTATTATTGTGAACAAATGACAGATAAATTGATTGCTTTTGCTTGGCAAAAGTTTCAAGCCATGATAAAGTAAGAAGATAATTTTTTATTAACTTTTGTTTAAAAAATTGTATTTTATTTATTTTTTACTCAGTTTGTACCAAATAATTTTATTGTATAGATGCAGAATGTAAATTTTTATCAAACAAAAAGAACTGCATCATGTTGATTAAGCAACTTACTTTTTAGTTACTTATTTTTTATTTCAACCATTTTTTAAACTGTTGAATTTTGAGAGTCCGAATAATATTTGATTTACGGAATAGGGGTGCTGTTTTGCCCTTCTATCACCAGCATCTTTTTTCAGGGTTTATAAAAGACTTACTTACAGACACTTCTTTTGGAGTAGATGATAATTTATTTTATAATTTTTCTGGACTTAAAGGTCAAACACGGGTGAGCCGAAAAGGCTTACATTACTGTTCCCGAAAGGTTACATTGGTTTTGTCTGCACTTCGTACTGAAGTGATAGATGAGCTTTTGGAGAGTCTTTTTAGTAGAGAACAGATACAAGTTGGAGAGTTAGAATTAGCTCCTGAAGCAGTAGAACAAGAACTGATGCCAGAGCAGAGAGAGATGACAAAGTATATTTGTATTTCTCCCTTGGTGGTTTCTAGTCCTCGTTTTCATAGAGATACGAAGGAATTTATTGTACCAAGTATGGACAAATTTTCTGACCTTCTTTATGATTCTACCCTTACTCGTATGGAAGAATCTGGCCATTATACCGATGTCGAAATGACAGAGTTTTATAAATTTCAGCTTGTTCCTGACCGTCGTTATTTGGAAAAAATACAGCAAGAAGAAAAGAAATTTGCTCGTATTTATCCACTTGAAGGACAGGGAAGTGAAGTAGAAGTGAGAGGCTATACTTTTCCTTTTGTGCTGTATGCACATCCACAAGTTCAGAATTTTATTTGTAATTGTGGGCTAGGAGAATATACAGATTATGGATTTGGAATGTTAGATTTTGCGCACAGCAACCCTACACAGCGTACTCAACCTTACGGAAAGTACAGCACAATAGCAGAGAAAAAATAAAAGAGCTTCTATTTAAAGTAATTCTAAAAAACGTTTTCTATTTTTATGAAAAAAATTACATTAAAAACCACCTTTAAAATATTTTATTTTGAAGGTGACTTTTGTTATTTATCTAATTTGAACATCTTTATAGATTATATTTTTGTGAAACTCTGATAGCAAAAAAGATATATATCAAAATCAAAGCTGATTTAGAAAAACGACAGTCTTTAGAGAAGCAGTTTGAGATAGGAAAGTGATTTTAATGCAATGAAGAAAGGACATACAACCAAAATAGAAAAGGAAAAAGACCTATTCCAAAAGATAGAAATAATGTAGAAATGAAAGATTGTTTCTTTAAAGCAAAATAAACACTAAAACAAAAACCTGTAGCTGCTAAAACTTCATTTGCTACAACCAAAAGCCAACTTATTTGACTCAAATAAAAACTTATAGGTATACTCAAAAGAGTAGCTAGAAAAAATAATACAAAAGGAATTAGCAAAAGAAAGACCCAAGTCCAAACCAATAATTTATTAACCGAATCAGAACTCATAAATGTATTAAATTGTAGAATTTAATTATGGTTTAAATATCTGATTATCAAAAATTTAATACTTTTGTTCATTGCAAAAGGTATTCTAAATGAAAACCCACGAATTTATTCGTGGGAAAAAGCGAACTGGCACTTGGTAACCGTTTTAACGGTTTTTATAGCACAAAACGGTTAAAACCGTTGCAAAACGTATTCTTTTTCTTGCCCCACAACTGAAGTTGTAGGTTAAATGGAATACCCTTTTGCAAAACAAAAAATTTATAAAGCATTGAAAATAAATAATTTGCAAGAAAATTAATCTCTACAAATTAAAGGTTATCACGGTTAATTAAGTGCTTTTTGTAAACTGATGACTATCAATATTTTAAAAGAGTTTTCATTAATTTAAAATTTTTGATTTGGCTTTTATTCTCATTCCCTAATATCCATTCCCCAATTCCCAATCTCTATTTATTCTTCCCAAATCACTTTTCCATCTAATCTTAAATAGGTAATTTTCCCTGCACGTTCTAAACGAATTACATACCCTTGTACATACTGACGAGCCTCAAAAGAAGGTTTCAAAATCCATTTTCCATCCAAATCTGAATAGCCATAAACACCACTTGTAACCAAAAGTGTAGAAGTAGGCAAAACAGAAACGGCTTCATAACGAGTAGGCGAAACAAAATTTCCACTTTCATTTATCATCAGCCAATACCCATCATCAACCTTTTCAAAACCTAAATCGATAATCGTTTCTCCATATTTGGTCTTGATTTTTCTGTTTTTCTTATGTTTTAATTGATAGTTTCGCATTGCAGCCATCGAAAAATTCAGACGAACCGTATCAGGACTTTCAGTAGAACGTCGTAGAAGTTGATATTTTTCTCCTGTTTTTATAAAAGCAATTCCATTTCTAAATTGTGTCAAACTATCAAAGTAACTTCGGTAAAGTGGTGTTCCATCTTTTTTGATATGAACAAAACCTCTTTCGGTTTCTACACCAATTACTCCATTTTCAAACCCAGTTGCATAATTTCCTATTGCTCTTACACTTCTGTAAGGCAGCCTTGAGATTCTTTTTCCTGTTTTGTCTATCAGAAAATTCTCTCCGATTGCCATTCCTTCACCAAAATCACTTCCAGAAGTATAAGCCGATTTGATAACAACTTCTCCTTTTTCATTGATGTACGACCATTTTGTACCTGCTCTTGACAAATCTACTTTTGCCATATTATCCGAAAATGGAAAGGCTTTGTAATACATAAAATCAATTACCTTTTTGCCGTTTTCATCCAAATAACCAAAAAGCTGTTTGTCTCTTGATTTATGGTTTTGCTGAACGGCTATTTTTCCTTCTGAGAAAATTCCGATTTCTAAATAGTCAGGTCTTAAAATTGTATTTCCTTTATTATCAACAATTCCATAAAGAAGTTGTTTCGCATTTTTTGGGTCTTTGATGCCTACTTTTGCCCAAGAAGTTTTGCCTATTTTTCCAAATTCTTCTATAAAATCATAAGAAGGATTTACTAAAAAAGTTTCTGCATTTGCATCGGTTTTGATTCCAAACTTTCCATTTTCTTTTACAATAATCAAATTTTGGTTTGGATTTTCTTCAAGGAAATTTCCTTTTGCATCTAAATAAGAAACAACAGCAGAATCTAAAAATACCTCAATCAATGCTTGTTTCGTATTTGAGTTTATACTTGGTTTCTGTAAATACTTGACAGACGAATAACGAATCGGCACAACTGTTTTGCCAAAAGGATTAATGACACCCCAATTATTATTTTGTTTGACAAAAGAGAGCGTATCATTTCGATTGTCCATTCCTATAAAATCGTATTCAAAGGGAATGATTGTATTATTGTGTCGGTCTATTGTTCCATATTTTCTATTTTGCTTATTATTTGGTTTTTGAGCAACTGTTACGGCATCTTTTACATCATAAATTCCATAAAAATCAGCTACTTTTGCAAATTCTAATGGCAAGATTTCTTTTCCTTCGTGATTGATATAACCAATTAAACCACCTTTCTTGACTTCTGAAATTCCTTTTTTAGCAAAATAAATTTCTGAAAAATTATCTTGAATAGCATCGTACAAAGGTTTTACAATGATTTTCCCTGTTTTGTCAGCATAACCGACTTTATTATTTTCTTCTATCAAAAGAAGGTCATTTCCTTGTTCAAAAATTTTATCATCAATGAAACTATATTTTTGTTCTAAAATCCAATTTCCATTTGTTTTAATAATTCCATTTTTCTTATAGAAGGCATTTTTGTTTCCATAGCCATCTTCTTCGATATAGCGTTCCGAACTCACTTTTGCCATTCCATTTCTAACTTCATTTATAAAATCAGCTTTAATAGAAGGCTCTAAAATTATTTTAGGAACATTATTTTTTGATTCTAAAAATCCCCACAAATTATTTTTTCTGACAATGGCGATATTTTCAGAAAACGTACTGATATATTGATACTCAAAAGGCAAAAGAGGTTTGTTTTGTGTATTTACAATTCCCCATTTTCCATCTTTTCTAGCTCTAATAATTCCATTTTCGATACTCAAACGCTCATATTGTGGCTCAATGATAATTCTTCCTTTTGTATCGGTTACACCTACTTTTTTATCTTTTACGATAAGAGCCATTCCATTTTCAAAATTGCCAATGTATTCATATTCTGGAATTAATAATGTTTTTCCCTCTTTATCAATCAATTTAAAATTTTTGCCAATCTGTACTTTTGCCACTCCATTTTCAAAAGGAAATATAAATGAATACGTTGGAGGCAAAATTACTCGTCCTTTTTCGTCCATCAGTCCATATTTTCCACCTGCTTTTATTGGCAAACGATTTTCAGAAAAGTAAGTCATTGAATCAATCGTAGTTCCTGCAATCTGTGTAACTAATAATCCTGCTTTGGTCAGAATGGCATTCTCTTTGGTGCTGTCTGCATACGCTCGTGCTACATCTGCCGTTCTAAAATCGGCTAATTCTGCATAAAAAAGTTTGTTTTGACTAATCAATTTTCCGTTTTTGTGGTCAATCAGTACAGCAGCCGAAAGACTGCTATTTATATTATTTCTTCCTAGCGTAAAACCTGCAATCGGTTCTACCGAAATTACATCAAAACCTTCTTTGAAAGCTGGTTCACGTTGTTTGTTTAATAAATGCCATTTTTTTGTATTTGGATTTTTAAACCAACGATAATCTGTCGAAAGTCGGTTGGCAAGCCTAGCCGTAAATACTTCTGGTTTGTCTAGTTTTGCATAATTGGAAGGCAGAGTTTGAAAGGAAGGAAAAACGGCTTCTTTTCTTTTTGTATTTGTGTCATTTTTTGAATCAAATTCTAAAACTGTAATTTTCTCATTTTGATAGGCAAAAACTACTGTTTCATTTTTCTTTGATAAAAAAATATCAATTCCTGTATAAATTGGATTCAAAATAAGTTTTCCAGTTGCATCTATAATTCCATCGCCTTGTGGTGTCGTTACTTTTGTGAAAGGAGAATATTCTGTAAAATCATAAACCAAATCGAAATTTTGAGTGAGTATTTTTTTTCCATTTGTATCTAAAACTGACCATTTGTTTTCTGTATTACTATCTATACTTTTTCCTACAAAAAGTCTATTTTGAAGATTGTAAATTTGTGAATAAGTAGGTTGTAAAATGAATTTTGCGTCTTTGTCCATTACGCCACATTTTCCATTTTTACAGGCTGTAATTCGTATTTCTTTTTTCTTAGTTAAATTATCATCAATTTCTACCACTTCAAAAAATGAATATTCGGCTTCTGTAATTTCTTTTTTTGCTTTCAAATCATACAAAGACCATTCTGCCGTAGGCGATTTTAATGCTAAATAATCCATTGAAAGTGCAACAATAGACGCATATTTTGGGTCAATAATTACGTTTCCATTTTCATCAGCTACTCCCAAGGGACGACCTGCCCCAAAACTGGTATAACCATTTGGTAAAAGATTGATAGTATAAAGCTGTTTTTGTGTTAGAATTTCATTTTTTAGATTGGGTAAAAACTCTTCTTTTCCTTTTTTGGCAAGAATTACATTACTCTGAATTTTTATATTCGGACTGTTCAAAAAATAAGCTGTATCAATATCTTCAATCAAAATTTTTGCATTCGGATTTATCAAATCATATTTTTTTGTTTCATTTTTGTAACCCAAAGCATACGAATTTCGCATTTTATAAATTCTATCAAAAGTAGTTGTTGTTTTGCTCCCATTTTTACTCAAAAAAGTGTATTTATTTTTTTCATTTTCTCCATTTTTGTAAGCAATGAGCAGAGAATCAATGACTTTTATTTCAGTTGCATTTTCTGTAAAAGCTAAAATAGGTTTTCCATTTTCATCGGCTGCAATCCATTTATCATTTTTCTTTAATAATAAGTAATTAAATTCTTTTACTTCTACAAAATCATACTCTAGTGGAATAATAATTTTTGATTTTTGGTCAATTACTCCCCATTTTCCATCTTTCCGAACAGGCAAACGAGTAATTTCTGCATCATTTGTTTTGTTGTTTTGCGAAAAGGAAGGAAAAGAAAAAGTGAAAAATAAAATAAACAGTAGTAGAAAACGCATATTTTGTAGGTTTAATTTTTTGATAGATAGTTGATAATTTTTTAGATAGTTATACGGAAAATGAACGAATCAATATACAATAAATTGCACAAAAAAACGCCAAAATCTAAAATGAAAATGACGTTTTGTTATATTTAGTTATCTTGGTACTTCCAATTTTTGTATCATTTCTTTTACCAAATCTTCGCCTGTCAGTCCTTCCATTTCTCGCTCTGGCGTTATCATAATACGATGCCCCAAAACTGGATAAGCCACTTCTTGAATGTCTTCTGGCGTTACAAACATACGACCACGCAAAACTGCCATTGCCTTTGAGGCACGCATAATTGCAAGTGAAGCACGAGGAGAAGCTCCCAAATAAAGCGAACCATGATTTCTAGTTTGATAGGTAATTTCGGCAATATAATCTAAGAGTTCGTCTTTGATATGCACTTCTGAAACAATCTTACGACACGCCAAAATATCTTCGCCTTTCAAAACAGAATTTACGACCGAAATATCATTTTGAAGTTGATTTTTGAATCTATAAAGAATTTGTTTTTCTTCACTTAGCGATGGATAATCCAACTGAATACGAAACAAGAAACGGTCTAATTGTGCTTCTGGCAAACGGTATGTTCCTTCTTGTTCGATTGGGTTTTGAGTAGCAATTACAAAAAATGGAGCTTTCATTTTGTGCGTTGTTCCATCAACTGTTACTTGACGTTCTTCCATTACCTCAAAAAGTGCTGCCTGTGTTTTGGCTGGCGCACGATTTATTTCATCAATCAAAACGATTTGTGAAAAAACAGGGCCGGGAGTAAAATTAAATTCAGCTTCTTGAAGACTGTAAATAGTTGTACCCAAAATATCCGTTGGCATCATATCAGGCGTAAACTGAATTCTTGAAAAATCAATCGACAGTGTACGAGCTAATAACTTGGCTGTAATTGTCTTGGCAACCCCCGGAACTCCTTCTAAGAGTACGTGTCCGTCGGCAAACAAACTCACTAAAAGCAAATCAATCATTTTATCTTGACCAATAATCACTTTATGAATTTCAGATTTTACTCTTGAAACAGATTGATAAATAAAATCTAATTGAGCAGTAGAAGAAGAGGTAAAACTAGATTCTTGAGTGGTTTCTTGATTTGAAGATTGCGTTTCTTCTGACTGAAAACCAGTATTTTGAAACTGATTTTCTGATGAATTGTCTAGTGTATTATCTTGCATAAATAAAGTTAGAAATTAGATTTTAGAAGTTAGAACTGAAATTTCTGAAACTAGATGTATTATTCTAAATTCAATTCTAACTTCTAAAATTATTTAGAATTTGTATAAAATTCTTGAATTTGAGTATGTATTTTTCGTAAAAGCCATTCTGAAACCTCATTTTGATTATTGGCTGTCTGAATATCATTCAGAAGAAGAATGATAGCTTCCTTGCTAATTCCAGAGCGTTCAGAGAGTTTTTTTCTAAAATCATCGTCTATCTGTTGTGTATTCATGTGATAATGAGTACGTATATAATCAAAGAAAAGACGGATTTTGAGTTGTGAAAGGCGTTTGTGGTCTTTTTGGAGATAATAGAGTTGTCCGACCGTTTTTGTAAACTCTAAAGAAGTATTTTCTTCTTTTCTCAGAATTGGAATAATACGCTGCATTCTTTTTCCTCTAAAAATGACAAATAAAAATGCAGTTATGAGCAAGGTATAATACGCCCAAGCAAAAGATTCTTGTGAGAGAATATAACTCAACGGACTAGGTCTTTTATCTCTTTTTTGATACTCTTGCTTTCCTCTTTTGTAATCATGTGAGCGTTCGTCCCACAAAATATCACCTTCTGGTAGATAGGACAAAGCTCGTTCTGCATATTTTTTTCCATCTTCTTGAATAAGATAATAATTAGTAAAAAGAACTGGATTTTTATGAAAATAAAAATAACCTTTTCCATGTTTTACACGAATAAAATTTGTATAATTTTTATTTTCTTCTTCATAATTTTGTGTATTACTTTGGTGATATTCTTCTATGGAATATTCCTTATTTAAAAAACCTAGTTTTTCGTATTTATTCTCTTCTAAAATTTCATTATTAAAATAGCTCCACGAATTAGCTACTGATTCATTTCTTTTTCTATAATTAAATCTAAAATTAGATTCATTTTGAAGGCTAGAATTAACGAAATTGACAGAAATAAGTGAATCGTACACATAATCATACCTTTGATAATCCAAGTCTAATAGTCTAAATAAAGTGTCAGGAACACGTTTGACCATAAAAAAAGCTGTATTTCCTTTCTCTACAAACTTTGCTAATAAATCTATTTCATCATCTAACAAATTCGGTTGGTTTCCAAAAAAAACATAAGATATTGGTTCTTTTGCATTTTTTATCCCTTCTTCTGCAAGTCTTTCAGTCAGTAAATTATCTACAAAAACAAATTCTTTGTCTGTCTTATAATTTTTTAATAGATTAAAGACCATATAATTATTATACGGTTCTTTATTATCTACTTCATACGTTTCAGACCAATCTATATACTGATTAGTTAAGTAGATATAGATACTAAAGCCAATCGGAATCAACGCCAAAACACCTAATGTGATAAGAATATTTGTGAAAGTTCTTTTTTCCATGAATCTAGTTTGTTGATGTCTTATAGAAAACGCTATTAGAAACTTTATAACTCTATTTTATGCAATCTTACTTATTTTATCTGTTTAATTACAATCTGAAAGCTAAATTTACTAGGGTAAACGCACGAAACTTTTTATACTGCTTTCAGTGTGTTTAAACACACTTTAACTATCAGAGTAAATTCAATTTGCAAAGTTAAAAACTAGCTTGATTTGCTTTAAACGAGTACATTTTTTTTTCGTGCGTTTACCCTATAAATTTACTAAAAATAACATAATTAATTCGATATTAACTTATCTTTGTGCAACTCTTTATCAATTTTTGATATTAAAACTGTCTTATGTTCTTTCTATTTATCATTTAGTACAACTTACTCATAATTTACACAAAAAAAATGAAAACGCTTTATTTACACGGTCTAGACAGCTTTTTGTCTGACGAAAAACGAGTTATTTTAGAAAAATATACTACTAATCTTGTAGCTCCTTTGATAGATTATCGTAAAGATCCTTATACGATTCAGACTTTGTTAGAACGTTATAAAAACGAAAAAATAGAACTCGTCATCGGAAGTAGTATGGGAGGTTTGACGGCTTATTATTTGTCTTGGTTTTGGCAAATTCCGTGTTTGGCATTTAATCCTGCGCTGCCTTATAGAAGCACGATACAAGAATTGCCTGCTCTACCTGTTGCTGTAAATAATGAAAAAAATCCACGTAAAGAATACCTGCGTGTAATTTTGGGAAGGCACGATGATACGATTAATCCATTTGATACGCTGCCTATTTTGATGAGCGATATGAATGAAGACGAATCTTTATCTATTCATCTTCGCAATGATTTGGCGCATCAAATTCCGTTTTCTATTTTTGATGAAGAATTAAATTACTTTTTTGAGAAGGTAAAATAGGAGGGATTAGATATTGGGAATTGGAAATGGAGTTGTTGGTGTATCCATTGCTAAAAAACAAACAACGGCATTTTATATAGAAAATGGGTGCATAACAAATTGTCGTTTTTTGTAGGGAAAAGGCTTACCTTTTCCTACTGTACCCTTATTTTTTAAAACCTCGTTCGTATATTTGTAAAAATGTTATATTACCA
>PFKD01000419.1 GCA_002784125.1 Flexibacter sp. CG_4_10_14_3_um_filter_32_15 | reverse complement strand
ATCAGAGTAAATTCAATTTGCAAAGTTAAAAACTAGCTTGATTTGCTTTAAACGAGTACATTTTTTTTTCGTGCGTTTACCCTAAAACAGGGTTAAAACCCTATCATTTACCCACATGTTTTTTGTAAGACAAAAAACAGTAAATTTTGAATAAAAATGGCGTATTTGTAGGAAAAAGACATGTCTTTTCCTGTATTTGCATTTATATCTTTTACCTAAATACACAATATGTTTAGGAAAAGACAAGCCTTTTCCCTACAAAAAACGACAATTTGTTATGCACCCATTTATAATTTATAGCCTATTTTGAAAATATAAGTAATCGTACAAAATTAATGTATCTTATTTTTTAATGTAATAACTTGATAATCAATGTTTTATGTAATTATCAATTATCCATTTTAAATTAGCTTCGCTGCTTTGGCAGGTGTCCATTTACTTATCTCTGTAAAAAAATACAAAAAGTAGTTTTTTCATTGAATAGGATTTTAACCCTGTTTTATAGATAGCTAAAAATGTAAATTTATTTTTTAGCGTTTCTTAGGTACAAACTAGAGTACATTTTAACACTAAGGCACTAAGAGAAATTAAGTAACACAAGGAATTTAATTAATAAAAAAAATACCGTTTTGAAGTAGCTTACAAAACTATTTCAAAACGGTATTTTTTATTTTAGCGACACTTGGGAAAGTGTCGCCTGCTTCAAAATCAATTTATTTTACCAAAAACTTACCACTCACAAAATCAGATTGGTTTTCTACTTCTATTTTGTAAATATAAACAGCTTTTGAGGTAGTATAAAAAGGCAATAGAAGTTCGTTTTGTCCTTTTCTTAAAAACGCTTCAAAAATACCTACTGTATTTCCATTCATATCATAAATCATAACTTTTGCTTTTGTTGATTCATTTAGATTAGAATATAAAATAGTTTTGTTATGATAATGGGTAATTCCTAATTTTTTAGTGCCCTTTGTTTCTATCATCTTGACGGTAGAATATGAAAAATCACCATTCAAATCTACTTGTTTGATACGATAATAGGTCTTACGATTCAGAATTTCGAGGTCCCAAAACTGATATTTTTTGATAGAACGAGAATTTGAATTACCTTTTTTGATTCCAATTTCTTTAAAATCAATTCCGTTTTCAGAACGCTCAACGATAAAAGATTGGTTTTGATATTCTGTTGCTGTTGTCCACTCTAAAAGAATATTTTCTTGCTCTTGATTGTATTTGGCATCAAAAGAAAGCCATGTAACAGGCAAAAGATTTGTATCATCAATCGTTCCTAGCGTAAAAGGACTAAACTGCGTAATAATATCTGCTGATTTTACAGTTCCTGCTGTGGTATTTCCTGTTGTGAGAGAATTTCCTTTACTTTCCCATTGATTGGTAGAAGTCCAATGCGCCACTACCAAACTGGCTAAATTTCCTACCACACTTTCAATACCCCACGAAAGAGTAAGCCTAGCATTTGCCGCCCCTGATTCTCTATTCAAAATCCAATGTTCTATCTGACTAACATGGTCTAAAGGAGTCAAGACAGGTTGAATATTGGTATAAGGAGCATAAAAATATTCTGCAAAAAATTGAGTAGAAGTGCCTCCACTTTGTGTGTGAAGTGTAAGAGGGCGATAAATTCCACTTTTACCAATCGGAAAAACAAAATTTTCTACTGAATTAGAAATTTTACGAGAAGCTCCTCTGATATGCTTATTGACAGTTGCGCCTGTATGAAAAGCGGTTATATCAAAAGTAAGAGGATTGGAAGTAGCTGCAAAGACATTTCCAGATTGAAATAAAAACTCTCTTTTGATGATAGTTTCGTTATTGATAGTCAAATCTTGTCCACAGTTTAGAGTTACATCATAAAAACTTTCGTTTCCTGCTGCCGTTGTGATACTTTGAGCGTTTCCACCTTTAAAAATAATTATTGATTCTCCTTCTTCAAAAGCAGCCGTTCCTACATTATTTATCCAATTTCCTTGTAGGTTTATTGTTCCGTCGTTAGTCAGACCAGCATCATTATCCATATCCAAAACTCCTGTATTTTGAATAGTTAGGTTTTCATAGACATCCAAACGAGCGTTACGGCTTTCATAGATTTGTAGTGTTCTGTTCCCTAAAACGATATTTTTTGTTTCTGCAATATCTAAATATTCATTTGAAAAAGCTGCCGTTTCATCAATACGAGAATTTCCAATAGCACTTGTAGTAAAAGCAACATCAGTATATCTATCAGGCACATACAACGAACTCCAATTCTGACAATCAAACCAATTTGTATTTTTATTGCCTATCCATTCCGATTTTAGAGTCTGACTTGTAACATTGAAAGTTGTTGTATGAACGGCAGCAGGAAGGGAAGCCGAAGTTGTCCAATTACTCATATTGGTAATATGCCCTAAAATAGTGCGTTGGTCTGCATTACGAAAAGCTGCATTTGAAATGTTAAAATACGAACCAGCTACGCCTGTTGGGTGTGAGGTATTGATACATAAAATATGAGGGTGAAGTCTTGAAGTACGAGCCGTAGAAACACTTGAAGTAAGGTTTACCCAAGCTGCATCGTTTGTCATTCCAAAAAGAACATAGCCATCAAAATTAGTTCCTGCTGTATTGAACTTGCCTTGCATAATAAAAATTTGGTCGGGTTTGGTCGTACTAATATTTGGTTTTGCATTAGAAAATCCAACTGTTGAAGTAATGTTTGCTCCTGCTGCCACTCCATTTATGCGAATATTTTTTGCATCATCTCCTATGAGGTTTGTAAACTCAAAACTAATAATCGAACCTGCTGGTAGGTCAGTTGCTCTATTATATGTAAATTCTATGTACTCTCTTCCGTTTTGCCATACATTCGTTCTTGTGTTCGCTGCAGCCCCATTTTCATAAGTTGCATTAGCTACCAAAAATTTTGTTCCTTGTTTTAGTGGAACTAGATTTGTGATTGCATACCCATCTCTTGCTGTTCCAATAGTTGCGTCCCACCCCACAATCGCCATATCTCCTGGAAAAAGACGAGTTCCTACAAAAGTAGCTACATTGATTTGTACTTCATTCGAAATAACTGTTTTTCCACAAGCAAAAACCGTTTCTACGACCATAAAATATGTTCCTGCAGTTTCAAAATAAGGTGTTTCAGTTGTAGAATTTCCTAAAAAAGTAGTATAACTCACACTAGGCGAAGTACGGTATTTCCATCTTCTGGAGGTAATGGCACTAGATTCAGTAACTGTAAGCGTTGTTCCATTCTGAAATTGGGAAATATTTTGAATGGCTGTTGGTGCAATAGAAACGGTCAATAAGTCAATAGTAATATCGCTTCCATTATCAGCACCTTGTATGTTTGGAACAGAACTTACGACACGAATACGATAATTCGAACCCTGTGGCGTATTGGCAGGAATGGTAGCCGAAATAGTTTGATTTCCTATATTGTTCGAAGCAACCGAACCAATAGAAGTTGGAACGGCAAAACTTCCACTTGCATCTGAAAGCTGTGCTGTGAAAGTTCCTGTATAAAGTCCTGTTGGAGAATAGGTAAACGGAATGTTTATAGATTCGCCTTGTGTGGGAGTTACGCAGAGCGAAGTGGTTACTGTTCCTGTGTTGAGTCCGATGATGGTATGTAAATTTCCTGCTGCATCTGTTCCTGTTTTGTCGCTTGGCGATGCAAAAGTAAAATCTGCCGTGGTGGTATTGGCAATTCCGATAGTATTATTTAATGTTGCTGTTGTGGAAATATCAGCCGTTACGAAAAAATAACCTGTTGTGTTGATAGCAATAGATTGAGATAAAGTAGGAAAAGTAATCGTTTCGCCATTTCCAGTTACTGAACCAACAGCAGAAAGTTGTGTATCACTAACATCAAAAATATTATCAGCAGAATACCAAAGTTTGAAACCATTTGCTGCAATATCTGTATTGGTATAAGTTCCGTTTGTACGCAAAACTACTTGATTAAGTATTGCAGAGGCAGACGTTACTTGTGCTTGTGTTCTGAAAATGACGTTAGTGTTGCTTCCTTGTGCTAGATTTAGATTTCCATTATCGTCAAAAGTGAGGTTGATTTCGGCTGGGGCTGTGGAAGTAACTGTGCCTGTTACTGTTAAAGTATTTTGTAATCTCCATGTTCCTCCTGCACCACTTGCACCATATCCATAAATTCGAATGGTTACTGCAGACGTAATTGAAGAATAAAGAGCTGTATTGGGAAAAGTAGCACTACGATTACTTGCAGATGAAGAGGTAGTACCAGACCCAATACTAGTTGCATATCCATCTAAACTCGTTCTTATTTCATAATTAGTAGCACCCGTACTAGACCTTAGTTGATTAAAAGAAATAGCAGCAGTAGCCAAGTTTAATGCAAAAGAAGTAGTAGGAGTGAGAGTAAATTCAAAATAATCATTCGCATCGTAAGAAGCTGAATTCCAACCTATTGCATTTATACAATTACTACAAGGGCTTCCAGGAAGGCTCAATCCACTTCCTCTAGTAATAGTACTAGCATTCGTGTTAGTAGCAATACTTGTTGGGTTTGTATCTGTATTACCACCTTGTCCTGTAAAATCATATTCCACAAGCTGCCCAAAAGCAAAAGTACTATAAAATAAAAGTAAAAAAGTAAGTAAAGAATGTTTCATGATGTAAAAGCAGTTTTAGTAAAATATTGATTGGTAAGAGTTTATGTCTAATAAAGTAAAGACAATAACAAATTAATTTATAAAGTTAAGTAATTCTAAGTTAGAATGTTAGCTTCATTATTTAACATTTGATTAAATTTTTTTTAGATGAGTTTGAAGCATAAAATGAGTCTAGATTTGTTTTAGTTTATTAATTTTGATTAAATTTATTTTTTAATGCTTCAATTTTTCAAGAAAATAATTCTGTTTTGAAAACTGATAAAAATACCGTTTGGATAGTAGGTAATCGTTCTGATGCCATTGAAATTGCCAAAAACAAAAATTTACGAGTTGTACTTTTATACAACAAAAAGCTCAAAAATCATCAAGCTGACGTACTAGAACAAATTTCTTTTATGTGGAATAAGCAAGAATGGGAGAGTTTTGTTGAGGATTTATTGCAAAAAGAGCCAAAACCAATAGCTGTTCTTGCTCCTACTGAAAAATCTGTTCTTCCTGCTGCGTGGATAAATGGTATTTTAAAAACAAAATTTTCCATTTCTATTCCGACAGCTATTGCTTGTACACATAAACCAACGATGAAAAAAATTGTTAAAAAGGCGAGTATTCCTTGTGCTAATTTTTTAGAAAACGAAGAAGGAGATAATAAAATTTCAAAACAAGAGCTTATTGAAAAATTAGGTTTGCCAATGGCTTTCAAAACGTGTACAGGTTCAGGAAGTAGAGGAGCTTATATTGCCAAAACAGAAGAAGAAGGGCCTAAATTTTTGAAAAAAGGCTATATGGCAGAGCGTTTTGTCGAAGGAACTGAATGCAGTATCGAAGCGATTGTACAAAATGGAGAAGTGCTTTTTCAGAATATTACTGAATATACAGAACCTAAGTTTGCAAACCTTGTTCCTGCTACTTTTTCATCAGAAATTCAGTATAAAATTTTTGAATTTAATAAAAAAATAATTGCAGCTTTGGGAGCAAAAAATGGAATTACACACACCGAAGTTTTTATTCAGAATTTAGAACAAAATGATGCAGAAAAAATCAATTTAGTTTTTGGAGAAATGGCTCTTCGACCACCGGGAGGATATATTATGGAACTTCTAAAGTTATCTTATCAAAAAGATTTTTGGCAAATTTGGTTAGATACTTTTTTAGGAAATACAATAAATATGAAAAATACTCAAGTTCATTTTTATAGTGGACTGCGACTTTTCCACCCTCAAGCAGGAACTCTAAAATCAATCAAAGGAAAAGAATTTGTAAAGTCTATTCAAGAACTAGAAGAATTTACACTTTCTGTCAAAGAAGGCGCAACCATCAATCAGCGAGAAGGAACAGGGCAAAGTGTAGGGCATATTGTCATAAAAGGAAAAGACAAACAAAAAATTAAATCTTTATTGGAGGAAGTAAAACAAAAATTTCTTTTTGAGATGGAATAAAAAAACAAAAATGCTTTTATCCTTATTTTGACAAAAGCATTTTTTGATGTCGTTTATTTTAAAGAAACTAATCACGATTACTCATCCGAAAGCTAAAGCATTCGGTACATTTTACTCACGCTAAAGCGTAAGCTACTAGTCTTCTATCTCTTCAATTTCTGAAATAGGGCGAAGATTTGGCGTAACTCTTTCATCAGGCGACTTGTAACGGAAAACTTCCACCAAAGGAGTTTTGATAATCTCAATGATTTCGTAAGGAACAAGCATTGATGCAAACTCTTTTGTAAGGCGTGTATGAGCATCTAAAAGGTCATTTGCGGCAATCAAAACTTGATTTTTTACTTCACGTTCTTTTCCTTTTGTTTCATCAATCGTTACATAACGGATTTTACATTTGTAGTAATTATCAACATTTGGATACGTAAAAACATCTACAAAGTTCATTCTGTTGGCTGCTGCCACCGAAAATTCTCCTCGCATCGAACGACCTACTTCTTCGTGCATACGTGCTTCTGCTTCTGTGAGTGTGGTTGCGTCGGTCAGATAATTATCTTTCATGCGCTTTACTGTTCCGTCTTCTAATTCTTTTGTATAACTAACTTTGCAGAGAAACCAATAATTCATTTTTGTATGGGATTTATATTTTGTTTTATTCTTAAACTAATTTACTTCTGACAGTTGGAAACTGTCAGCTACTTTATTTTTATCAAAAATACATATTTTTAGAGAAAAATGCCAATTCGATTAGCAGGTTTTGGAAATATGAAGTAATTTGCCCATTTCCTAATCTCTATTCCCCAATTCCCATCATCAAAGGCTCACAATCCAATCATTCAAAGAAATTCCATCTTCAATACCTAATTTTTTCTTTACTCTTGATTTGTAGGCTCTTACACTTTGATAATTGATATTCAAAATTTTTGCAATTTCCTTGTCATTCATTCGAATATAAAGATACGTCAAAAAACGCAATTCATGAGGTTTTAAATCATCATAAACGGCTAATTTTTGGACAAATTCGGGGTGGTTTTGCTGCATTCGAAGCTGAAAATTTTCCCAGTCGTGCTGCGTATCTATATTTTTTTTGAGTGTTTTTTTTATGTTGTGAAGTTGGGTTAGATAATTGGAAACATTACTATTCAGATTTTCCTCTTGCTGATTTTCCTCTTGTTCATTTTCCTCTTGCTGATTTTCTTTTTCTCTTTGATCTTTTCTGATTTTCTTCAAAAGTTCTCCCAACTGATTATCAATTTCTACCAAAATTTCATTCTGACGCTGAACGTGCAAAATCTTTCCACTAAGTTCTTTATTCTTCTGCTCTTCGATGATTTTGAAGGATTCTTGTAATTTAATAGCAGAACGCACTCGTGCCACAAGTTCCATTTGAGCAATAGGTTTACTAATAAAATCAATAGCACCTTTTTCTAATGCAAGTTTGAGATTTTCGGCTTCAATATACATTCCTGTTATCATGATAATAGGAACTTTACGTAATTTTCTATTCGATTGAAAAGCAGAAATAAGCTCCAAACCGTCCATTTTGGGCATTTCCCAGTCTGTAATTAGTAAATCAATTTTTGTTTTTTGAGCAATTTTGAAAGCTATTTCACCATTTGGGGCAAGTAGAATTTGATAGTCAAAAGAAATTCCATTTTTATTTTGGCTCTCTTTTGCATCGTTTTCTAAATATTCAGTAATAAGTTTTAGATTTTCTTCGGTGTCGTCAGCGACAAGGATAGTGTAAGTAGTCAAGGGAGGGTGCTTTTTCAGACCCTAAGGGTTTTTAAAAACCCTTAGGGTCTATATTTATGTTTAATAATTTTTGATATTCATCTTCATCTACTCGGTAGAGAATTTCTTGAATTTCTTCTTTCCATTCTGCAATCATTTTATTTTCATCATTTATAGAACTTAAAATACTTCGAATTTGAGTAGCTTGATAGACTTCTAAATTTTTTAATTCTTTGATGAAAGGTTCTAAATAATTGAGTTCGGCTGTAGAGAATTGATACGAATTACTAGTAGAAAATGTTTTGTTTTCTTGATTTGTCACCAAATTGGGAGCTAAATTATTTTCTATTTTTTCTACCTCCAAAAGAGGAACAATAAAATGGAAGTGTGTTTCTTGATTGGGAATAGAATCTACCCAAATTATATTATCATTTTGAAATTCTTTTGTATGTGCTTCTACGGCAAGTTTGCAAAATGAAAGCCCTAAACCTGTGGAGGCAACACTTCCCACTTTTTGAGCATTTACTTGTCTGTACGAATCAAA
The DNA here is from genome assembly GCA_002784125.1 of Flexibacter sp. CG_4_10_14_3_um_filter_32_15. Taxonomy (GTDB): domain Bacteria; phylum Bacteroidota; class Bacteroidia; order Cytophagales; family Bernardetiaceae; genus Bernardetia. The sequence goes on along the minus strand of PFKD01000419.1, from coordinate 5,150 downwards.
AATAGCATCTAATTGATGTTTGTCTATTCCTAAACCATTATCTGTAACTGTAATTTGAGCAAAATTAGTTGAAATTTCTTTTATAGAAATTTTGATAAAAGAACGTTTCGAACTGTATTTAATGGCATTGGTAAGCAAATTTACAAGCACTCGCCCAATCAAATCTTTATCAATTTTCAACCAAAAAACAGTATTTTCTTCATAAATGATTTGTATTTCTCTTTCTGCCAAAAATACTTCTACTTCCTCCAAAACATTTTCTAAAATAGCATTAAAATTTACTTTTTTCAAGTTGAGTTGAAATTGTGGCGATTGTATTTTTTGAGAATCTAAAAGTGCTAGTAATAAATTCATCATTTTCTGACTAGCTTTTCGTATTGGAATATTATTTTTTGCTTCATAAATAATTGTTCCTAAAGGATTTTTTAAGTCATGAACGAGCATATTAGTTGTTTTTTCTTTGAAATCATCTAACTCTTTTAATCTTTCATTCGTAATTTTTAACTCTTCTGTTTGTAATTGAATTTCATGAGTGCGTTCTTTTATTTGATTTTCTAAGAAAATAGCTCGCTCCTTGTTTTCTTTGACTTTGTGTCTATAATAAAAATAAATTCCCATCAAAAATAGAATAACTACTGAAGACTGAAACCATAAGGTCTGATAAAAAGGAGGAATAATTTTGAGTTCTAATTTAATCGTTTCTTTACTCCAAACGCCATGATTATTTGAGCCTTTTATGTAAAGTGTATAATTTCCTGCTGAAAGATTGGTAAGTGTAAGTTCATTTTTTGTTCCCAAATTAATCCATTCTTTTTGAAGAGGTTCTAGTTTATAAGCATATTGATTTTTATTACTTTGATAAAAACTAAGGGCAGCAAAATGAAAAGTAAGCATTTTGGATTCCTCCAAAGGCAAGGAAATTTCTTTGATTTCTGAACTGTTTTTATCAAAATTTACTTCTTTTCCTAGTTTTTCAAAGCCAGTTAAATGAATGGAAGGAACAAATTCATTTTTTTTCATGTTTTGAGGAAAAAAAGCATTTATTCCATCAATTCCACCAAAAAACAATTCTCCTGCTGCACTCTTGAAATAAGAAAAAGTATTGAATTCATTGTCTTGCAAACCGTCTTGTTTGTCAAAATTAGTAAAGGCTTTTGTTTTGGGATTGAATTTAAAAATTCCATGATTGGTACTTCCCCACAAATTTCCTTGATTATCTTCTAAAAGAGCATAAACTACATTGTTTGGCAGTCCGTCTTTTTCTGTAAAATGAGCTAAAAATTGCCTTTTTTTGCTGTCAAATTTACAAAAACCATTGGTTGTGGCTATCCAAAGAATGTCTTTTTCTGTGCTGCTTTCTTCTATGTGCTTGACATGACAAACTGTGTTCTCTTTGTTTTTATTAGGATTGTAATAGGTAATCGTTGCTTTTTTAGCATTTTCTTTATTTAGTCCTTTTGCATTAGCTAAAAAACCAATTCCTTTTTCAGTCGAACCCACCCAAATATTATCTTTAGTATCTTTATAAATATGAGAAATTTTATTTAAATGAGGATAAGAAATAAACTTTTTAGTAGTTGGATTGAAATGATACAAATTATCTTGTTCTGTTATCCATAAAGTAGAATCATGGAGAGGTAGTAGGTCAGTCAAGAGACTGTTATTCATTTTATAACTTTCCAAAACTTCAAGTTTGTATTTGTCTATTTTTCTAAGTCCAGAAGAAGTAGCAAACCAAAGAATATTTCTATGAGTAGGGTCTTCTTTTATCAAATGAACATAACTATCAATGAAAATTGTCTTTTTGATGGAATCTCCTAAAAAAATATCTACTGTATTTTTGTTGCTATATGTTCCTATCCACATATCCTTCGTAATAGGGTTTTGATAAATAGCTCTTGTACTTGGCTGGCTAAGTGCTTTTTCAGGCGTTTCACGGTATTTGTAAGTACGAAAATTATTAAGTGTATAATCAGCAAACAGAAATATGCCTGTTCCTTGTGTACAGACCCAATAGTTTTTAGATTTATCTCTAAAAATCATTTCGACGGCATATCTATCTCGTCCTTGTGAAAAGTGCTTCCAATAATACCATTCTTCAATTTTTTTACTTTCCAAATTTATGAGCAGCAGCCCACCTGCATCGCCAAACCATACTTTTTTAGAATCTGTTTTTGTAGAAGATTCATTTACTATTCCGGTAAAAGGATGAATATACTTTGTAGATTTGGGTTTATCAACATAAACTGAATCTAGTTTGTAAGTTGTGTTATAGATTTCACTATATCCATCAAGAAAGGATTCGTCTTTATAAGAAGTCCAGATAGTGCCATTCTCTTCTACATATTGGAGATAATTTGGTGTTTTTAGGAGTTTATCCCAAACTTTCTTGTCTTCATTCCAAGAAAATAAATGATTGGTGTAATTTATTTTTTTTGTTAAAAAAACTAAAATTAATTTATTTTGTCCTTTAATTTTTTTCTCTTCAATGAAAATGAAGTTTTGATTACTCTCTAAATTGAATAAAAAATTTTGCCATTTTTGAGTAGTATTATCTTTTCTGAAAATACCTTTATCACTAGCTACCCAAATATTTTTTTTGCTATCCAAATAAATATAATTCACTAAATGTTTATCAAAAAAAGAGATATTTTCTATCGTATCTTTTTGCGTATGTAGTTTGCTAAGTCCTGTAGTTGTTCCTATCCAAATTATATTTTTTTCTACTTCTCCTGCCAAAAAAGTAATATGATTGCTATTGAGATGATATTTTTTTTCTGAATTTGATTTATAGATTTTGAAAGAATAACCATCGTATTTATTTAGTCCTTCCTGTGTACCGAGCCAAATAAAGCCCTTTTTGTCTTGAATAACTGTTGTTACAAAATTATTCGAAAGACCATCTTCTGTTGTGATATGTTGGTAAGCAAGGTCATAGTCTTGCGCCTGTATTTTTTGTATTGTGCAAAAAAGACAGAAATCGATTATCCAAAAAATAAGCCAACGAAATTGTAACATAGTGAGGAGAGGTTCTCAAAAATCAATAAATTATCAACTTTTTCGAACTACAAATTTACAAAATAGAATGGATTATTTTATGCAAATATTTATCGTAGATTTATGAGTTAAGATAAAACGTTAGCTAAGTATCAATAATCTGAACAAACGTTTTTTATTTGTCATTTATTCTTCATTACCTCGCCCCTAATCTCCAATCTCTATTTCCCATTTCCCATTTCCTAATCACTCCCCCACCATCACAAAAGCTCCCCAATAATACGGTTCAGCATATTTCTCTTTGAGTTTCAGTTGAGCAATTTTGAAGGCTTCTCGTTTTGTTTTTCCACTCAAAAACTCTTCATAAAAAGTAACCATCAAAAGCTGTGTAGCCTCATCACTTACTTTCCAAAGCGACATAATAAGTGTTTTTGCACCTGCTTGACGGAAAGCTCGTTGAAGTCCATAAACTCCCTCGCCATTCTGAATATCTCCCAAACCTGTTTCACACGCTGATAAAACTACTAATTCAGTTCCATTAAGATTAAGATTCATTGCTTCTTCGGCTGATAAGATTCCATCTTCTTGTCCTGTTTGTGGATTTTGGCAACCTGCCAGTAAAAGACCACTTCTAAGAAAAGGATTTTGTAATAAATTTCTATCTTCTGCTTCTTGCATGGTTGTTACTTCGCTTTCTGGAATTTGATTAATGAAAAAACCGTGTGTTGCGATATGTAAAATAGTCGGATTTTCTAATTCTTTGATATTTTCTTCGGTTGCTTCTTTGTTTTGTAGAAGTGTCGTATTTACGTTTTTTTGAGCAAATAAATCATTAATTTCATTAGTTTCTATTTTTGTTCCTTCTAACACTGGAACTACGGTTTGCTGACCTACTACACGCTGCAAACCATTCAGACTTCTGTCTTTTCCATTTACTTTCAATGTGTCTTTTCCATTTAGATTGTAAGCAGGATAACCCAGCAAATAGGTTTTATAATTTTCAAAATTTTTACTTAAATCTATCTTTTGTTCTCCTTTTTCTTTTCTCTCAATCAAATCTCTACTACTTGTGATAAGTTGAATATTTTGCTCTTCTACCAAAAATTCTTTTGTTTTTGGATTTTTGAGTGTGTTGAGATTGAGTTTGTGATAGATTCCGTCAGGCGAAAAATAGATTTTTGAATAACTTTTTTTATTTGAAAGACTATCTAATTTATCTTGAATTGGTTTCCAATATTGATTATAAGACTCATCGTCTCCTAACTGAAAATCAATATTATTTTGATAGAAAGATAATGCACCATTTTCTAATTCTTGTCCGTTTTCTAAGACTAAAAGTTCTGGACTTTCTTTAGTTTTGTCTGTAAGAATTAATGCTACATAAACCGTATCTTTTGGTTTTTCTTGATTATTTAATCTTACTAATCGAATTATTTCAATAGCAGCTTCATTTTTATCAATAGAGTTTTTTACATCTTGCCAAGTGTATTCTTTTTGTTCTGTATTTGACTTGAACAACTCTGATTTTTTAGAAATTTCTCGTTCTAATTCATTGATTTGAGAAGCGATTTCTTCTATATTAACGGAACTATCTCGCTCACTCATTGGAGCTTGAAATAAAGTAACATACTCCTCTTTTTGTTTTTTCCAATCTTCGTATTGATTTATCAAAACCGAATCCTTACTATTCAGAATCTGTTCCTTCATTTTTTGAGTAGAAGAAAAAATAATTCCTTTTGTAAATAAGTGTTGATTAAAAAGGTCTTCGCTTATTTTTTTATTTTGAGGATAGTTGTGAGAATAATACTGAATAGCAAAATCTGTAAAATCCCTAAAAAAAGGATAAATACTGGAAAAATAATCTTGCTTTTCATTTTCTGATAGTATTGGAAACAATATATTTATTTGATTTTTTTTGTTTTGTAATGCTTCTTTATGTAATAAATTTGCTTTTTGATACGAGCCTACTCTGTAATATAGAAGAGCTAAGTTAGCACAAGAACTTGCATAATCAGGATGTTCTTTTCCTACTGTTTTTTTTAATATAGTTTTAGTTTCTAAATAGTAGGGTAAACGCACGAAAAAAAAATGTACTCGTTTAAAGCAAATCAAGCTAGTTTTTAACTTTGCAAATTGAATTTACTCTGATAGTT
>PFKD01000367.1 GCA_002784125.1 Flexibacter sp. CG_4_10_14_3_um_filter_32_15 | reverse complement strand
ACATTTCGCAGCTACGCAGCTAAAATACAATTTATTATCAATTAAATGATAATTTATTTAAACATGGCTTTTTTTAATTTATACGCAGCGGGGTGGGGAATGACAGTTATATTTTTTACTTGCCAATGGCTTATCTGAATCTAATAAAGCAATCATTTTTGATAAATTTTCCTTTTCATGACTAATGGCTTTATTAGCAATTAATTTTTCATTTTTATAAAAAAGTGCAAATGTTGTTCCTCTACTTGCATACAAACTCATTTTGTAATTATCTTCTTGATAAGAAAATGAAATAAGATTTGCATCAATTAAATGGGCTTGAATATGCTTTTTTTCTAAGTTTTCTACTATATTTTTTACTACTACATAACGAGTAAAATAAATTCCTGCTATGGTAAGTAGCATCAAACTACCAAAAACAGCAGCCATTACTAGTATTTCTTTTTTCATTAAATTTTGGTGCATTCCCCCCCCCCACCGATGTAACTCCTGCAATAAAACAAAACAAAGGGTATTTATTGATTATAGCATAGTTTAATAGTTTAGTTTTCATAATATTCCAGTTTTAAATAAATACATTCACAGTTAATTCAATATTTAGTAACATTAAATTAACATTAAGTAGGATATAATACAAATTGCACTCCAAATTGTTTGTAAAAATTCTATAAATGCATCTATAAAAAAGAATCTCATTCAGTTTCTAAGAACTAAATAGATGGTTTTGTAGTTACAAATTACCCCAAACTTCTTGGGAAAGATAAATTTTCTTTCGCTTTTTTGATACAAATTTCGCAACTTTGTAAGACAAAAGCAATACAGACTATAGTTTGTATAAATGCTCAAAATATTGTCTTTTCAAACAGACTTATCAAATAGAAAAATGTCTGTTTTACTTATATCAAAATTCAAAATGATAGTTCAACAACTCCAAAAAGAAATTCAAAACGCTTTTCAAACGCTTTTCAATCATACTTTACCCTTAGAGAAAATTGATTTTCAACAAACTCGCAAAGAATTTGAGGGAAGTTATACTTTTGTTACTTTTCCGTATGGAAAAATTACAGGAAAGCGACCAGATGAAACGGCTACTCTTTTAGGAGAATTTTTGAAAGAAAATGTAGCTATTATAAAAGATTTTAATGTTGTAAAAGGATTTTTGAATCTTGTTTTGGAGCAATCTGTTTGGGTCAAAACGCTTGTTAATCTCAATGACAAACCTGTTTGGAAAAACATAGCAAAGAAAGACGAAAAAGTAATGGTAGAATATTCGTCGCCAAACACAAACAAACCTTTGCATTTAGGACACCTTCGTAATAACTTTTTGGGTTATTCGGTTTCTGAAATTATGGCTGCTAATGGTAGCGAAGTAATGAAGGTAAATCTAGTAAACGACAGAGGAATTCATATCTGTAAATCCATGCTTGCCTATCAAAAACATGGAGAAGGCAAAACGCCAAAAGATTTGGGCATAAAAGGCGATAAACTCGTAGGAGATTATTATGTAAAATTCAATGATTTATTTAAAATTGAAGTAAAACAATTAGTAGAGCAAGGAAGAACACAAGAACAAGCCGAAAAAGAAGCTCCTAGTTTGAAAGAAGCACAACAAATGCTTTTGAAATGGGAACAAGGCGACAAAGAAACTACCGACCTTTGGAAAAAAATGAATGGCTGGGTCTATGAAGGATTTGATGAAACCTACAAAAACATTGGAGTAACCTTTGATAAATTTTATTACGAATCAAATACCTATTTATCTGGAAAAGATACCGTAGAAGAAGGATTAAAAAAAGGAATTTTCTTCAAAAAAGAAGATGGTTCGGTTTGGATAGATTTGACAAATGATGGCTTAGATGAAAAATTAGTTTTGCGTGGTGATGGAACTTCTGTTTATATGACGCAAGATATTGGAACAGCAGATTTGAAGTTTAGTGATTTTCCAATGCAAAAATCAGTGTATGTAATCGGAAACGAACAAGATTATCACATGAAAGTCTTGAAATTGATTATGCAAAAACTGGGTAGAAGTTATGCTGACGGAATGTATCATCTTTCTTATGGAATGGTAGAACTGCCTTCTGGAAAAATGAAATCAAGAGAAGGAACTGTCGTTGATGCTGACGAATTAGTTGCTGATATGGTAGAAATAGCTAGAAAAAGAACTTTAGAAGTTGGAAAAGTAGATGACTTTTCAGAAGAAGAAGCCGAGAATTTATACAAAATGTTGGCTTTAGGCGCACTCAAATATTATCTTTTGAGAGTAGAACCTAAAAAGAAAATGCTTTTTGACCCAAATGATTCTATCGACTTTCAAGGAAATAGTGGTGTTTATTTGCAATTCACACACGCTAAAATTTCGGCTATTTTACGTAAAGCAAGAAAAACTAACATTTCACACAAATCTACTTCTTTTGAAAGTTTAGAAGAATTAGAAAGCTCAGAACAGGATTTAATTCGTTTGCTTTCTGATTATCCAAATTACTTGAATGAGGCTGCTGAAAATTATGCGCCTTCATCGATAGCAAATTATATGTACGATTTAGCAAAACAGTACAGTAAATTATATGCTGAACTTCCAATTTTTGGAGAAGAAAACGAGGCTAAAAAATCATTGCGTATTGCGCTTTCTGATGCAACTGCCAAAACCTTGACACACGCAGGAAAACTTTTGGGAATTGAAATGCCTGAAAGAATGTAAATCATTAAAAAAACTTTGACAGTCCTTTCATAAGGCTGTCAATAGTTTATCTTTCAGATTTATAAAGTCCATAAAAAATGGTTTGAATACACAAATATTCAAACCATTTTATTTTTGTAATTTATTCTAAAATCTAATTTCTAACTTCTAAATTTATTCTAAAACATGTACTGATAGGTTATTGTATTTACCCATTCTCTTGAAAGTCCATCTGGATTTTTGTAACGTTGAGCAATCTGTTTTCCTAAAAGAAGTTTCAGGCTTGAGCGAACCGAAAAATTATATGTTCCTCCGATAAGTCCATTTACAGCAACTCCCTTACTTTGATCTAATTCTTTTCTTTCTCCTGTTGTTGGGTCTGTAATTACATCAGGTGTAAAACGATAAATAGGTAAAATTCCGACATTCATACTCCACTTTGAAAAACGAAGATTGTATTCTGCTCGTAACATGGCATCTGTTCCTCTATCCAAAAACTGAGAAACAGGATAATGATTAGCCGTTTCAGTAAGAGGATGTTCTTTCCAAATTCCCCATTTAAAACCATTATCAATTTGATTGAAAGGGTGTTGAATACCTGCTGCAAACAAGAAGTTTTTATTAATAAATGCAATTCCTGCAATTATATCATACGTTCCCAAACTGGTTTGGTAATACATTGGCAAAGCTAAACCTGTATCATTTTTGAAATTTGCATCATTTGTAGGTATTTTTGCGCCTAAAGTAGCATTTAATTGCCATTCTGTTTTCTGAATAAGGCTTCTTGTCAAACTCAAAGAAATATCTCCAATTCCTTGTGTATTTGCCAAAGGGCCTTGCACAAAAGTATAAGGAAGTTTAATTTGTGCTTGCCATTTATCAGAAATGCCTACATTTGCTTCTGCGATATAAGACAAAATTTGGTCATCAAATTTAGTAAGTCCGATATACTGTGTCAAACTAACAGAACGAAGACGAATATTAATTTTCTTGCTAAAAGGTTGGTCGGGGCGCATTGCTCCCATCGTACAAAAACCCGCATCGCTACAACCTTGAGCAAAAACAGAATTTTTCTGTATTAAAAATGTAAACCAGAAAATAGATAAAATTAGAAACTTAGAAGTAACTGTATTTTTCATAACAAAATATAATTTTTTAAATTTTAGATACAACTCAAATGACAAAAAAAAGACAATTCAGATTTATTTTTTTACTATTAATTAGTAATTTATTTTTCATAAATATTCCAATAAATAGCTTTGCTAATGATGTAAAAATAGAAAATGTAGTGATTACAGAAAATAACTTTTTAGAGTGTACGATAAAATGGAAAAACAGTTGGTTTTTTAACAAAGAACTTACCATTGCTTCAGAAAATCCGTCTTCTACACAAAAAAAGAATTTTACTTTTAAAGATGGCGTTTGGTGTTTTTTAAAGATACGAACAAATGATTATACTTGGAAACATATTTATTTATCTGAAAATGAAGTTTCTATAAATCAAATTCCAAATACAGAATCAGATACAGAATTAGAAACTGTTAGCGACCGAGGAGGATTTTTTCTGAGTTCAATTATAAAAGAAGAAAAAAATGGAATTTCTCAAACTTCTATTTCTATAAAACTACCTGATGAAATAAAAAATCAATTTGGAGTTTATGATATTGCACTTTATGCGATAGAAATGGTTTGGATAGATGAAGGAAGTTTTTTTGTAGGCGATGGCGTTCACTCTCAAAATGCACTTCGAAAAGCCACTCAAACAAATGACAGCACAGACGTAAAACCATTTTTGATACATTCTGAAAATGAAATTTTGGTAGGAACAAATGAAAATCAATTCTATGGAAATGATTTAGCTGCATTTTCAGAACTATTTCCAAAGTCAAATATTCCTGCTACTTTTCCAAAAGGCTATGATGGTTTTTGGATTATGAAATATGAAATTAATCAAGGTCAATATACAGATTTCCTCAATACTTTGACTTTCAAACAGCAATCAAATCGCACAGCAAACTCTCCAGAAAGCGACACAAATACTCCTGCTTTAGCTATTTCTTCGAATACACTTTTGAGAAATTCTATTTTTATAAAAGAAAAAGGCAATGAAAGCCTAAATATTCCAGCTATTTATGACATTGGAGAGGGAAAATATAGAGCCTGTAACTGGCTCAATGCTCAAGATATAACTGCTTTTTTGGATTGGGCAGCCTTACGACCAATCACAGAACTAGAATTTGAAAAAGCTGCACGAGGAATAACAAATCCCATAAAAGGAGAGTTTTCTTGGGGAACTCCTTATATAATTGATGCAAATACAGTTCAAAATAACGGAACAGAGAGTGAAACCGTTTCAGAATTAGCAAACTTTACAGATTCGGCAGGACTAGCACCTTACAATTCTGGAATAGAATTTAATCAACTGAATGGAGTTTTGAGAAATGGTTTTGGTGCAAAAGGTTCTGATTTTTCTACTTCAGATTTTGAATTGCGTTTACAAGCAGGTGCAAGTTTTTGGGGTGTACTAGAACTTAGTGGAAATGTTTGGGAATATTGTGTCAAAATAAATAATCCTAATTCATTAAATTTTCAAAAAAATCAAATAGGAAATGGCTTTTTAGATGAAAATGGAAATGCAGATTTCCTAAATTTTGATGTAATAGATGGTTTTATTGTTCGTGGTGGTGCGTGGGATAGTGTAACCTTTCCTGTTGGAGAGTTTAGAGATTTGTCGGTTTCGGCTCGTTATTATGCAACACTTACAAACCAAAACCGACGTGGAACTACTGGAGGAAGAGGAGGCAGATAATCAATAAAAACATCAATAAAAACACCAACAAATTTATCGCCTTGCATAATCTGTTCGATTTTACTTAGCATTTCTTTTTGAGTGTCATTTTGCCTTGTTTGTGCAAAGGAAAATGTAGTTATCTGTGGTTATTCGTAAAATCTGTAAAATCCGTGTTCCAATTATCTGTTACATTAATTATGTCTTATTATTTAAACCACCGAAACCCTTACCTTCTTCTTCTTCAATTTCTGATTATTTACTTTTGGTAAAAGGCTATTAAGTGTAGATTTTTTGACAGAAACAAAAGCACAATCATTTTTGAGTTCTATTATTCCTAGTTCTTCTTTTGTAAGATTTCCTTGTTTGAAAAATAAACCTGCAATATCGCCTTTCGAAATTTTGTCTTTTCTTCCTCCAGAAATAAACAAGGTTATCCATTCAGAAGGATTTGGAAACTGTTTTTCTGTAAGACTTTGATTCGGTAAATTCAATTCTTCAATAAAATCGGGTACATCTTCATACTCGTAATGCAAAATATATGCTGTTCCTTTGCTGTTCATACGAGCCGTTCTTCCGTTTCGGTGCATAAATTCTTCATTTCTTTGAGGTAAATGATAATGAATAATAAAATTGAGTTCTGGAACATCAATTCCTCGTGCTGCCAAATCGGTAGCTAATAAAATTTTATACGTTCTGTTTCTAAATTTTATCAAAGCTCGTTCTCTTTCTACTTGCTCCATTCCACCAAAAAAAGCACCATGAGAAATAGTATTTTCTGTCAAAAAGTTACTTATTCTTTCAATCGAATCTTTATAATTACAAAAAATAATTCCATTTTCATTTCCAATATGAGAGATTAATTCTAAAAGAGTTTCTAGTTTATCTTTTGATGGCGAAGTAACTAATTTTATTTTTAAATCGCTACTCTTTCTATTTCCTTCTAAATAATCAATCGTAAGAGGATTTTTTAGTCCTACAAAACTTGGAATTTCTACGCCTTGGGTGGCAGAAGTAAGTATTTTCTTTTCTATTTTTGGCAAACTATTCAAAATTTCTTTCATTTCGCCTTCAAATCCGATTTCTAACGATTTATCAAATTCATCTAAGACCAATGTTTTGATAAATTTTGTTTCAAAGGCTTCTCTTCTCAAATGGTCAGCTATTCGTCCCATTGTTCCTATCAAAACGGCTGGTCGGTGTTTTATTTCTAATCTATCTTTTGACCCTGCACGTCCTCCATAAACAGCATTTACTTTAAAACCTGTTCCCATTTCACGCATTACTTGTTCGATTTGAATGGCAAGTTCTCTTGATGGAACAACGATAAGAGCCTGTATTTCTTCTATTTTTTCATCTAAATTATTGATAATTGGCAATAAAAAAGCAATCGTTTTTCCTGTTCCTGTTGGAGAAAGTAAAATTATTTCATCTGAAGAATGAATAGCCAACTGTGCTTCTAGTTGCATCTCATTTAATTTTTCTATTCCTAATTTTGATAAAATGGCTTTTTGATTTTTGATAGAATTTGACATAAAAATAAAATAAGAAATGGTAAATGGAAAAATGAGTGAAGAGAAATAAATTTATTACTTTTGAAAATGCAAAGTTACCTTATCTATAAGTAAAGAAAAAATGAAACTATTCGGATTTGAATTTGGCAATACATCAAAAAAAGAAAAATCTATCAAAGAAGAGAATCAAAAAGTCCCTTTTGAGCAAAAAGGAGGTAAATTTCCAGTCATTACACAAACAGACAAAGAATGGGTAGAAATGAGTTTTAAATCATTTATTGAGGCTTACGGACTTCCTAAAAAAGAAAATGCACAAGTTTTATTTGATAAAAAATTCTTTCCAAAATCATTTAGTGCTGAACAACTAACTGTTCCAAATCTTATAGAAGATTTATCAAGTCTATTAGAATTGGATGCTCATAAGATTGATTTTGTTTTGGAAAAAGATATTTCAGATGCTTATGGAATACCTTATTCAGCAGAAAATATCAATAGTTCTGAAACGATGATTACAGAAGATGGTTATGTTATTTGCATTCCGAATGAGCTTACTAAGCGACCAAATGGTCTTTTGCTTAGTCTTATAAAAGAGTTTATCAGAATACGTTTGATAGAAGGTAATTCGGGAATTGAGGAAGAAGATGATTTATATTCAGAGTTATTTATCTATTTAACAGGGATTTACTTTGGTTTTGGAGTTGTTTTTTGTCAGAGTATTATTAGTGGTGGTTACTCAACAGATGGTATGTGGGAGACAAAATGGAGCTATGTTTCGCCGATGCCAAAGGAAGTAATGACCTACTCGTTGGCTCTTTACTGTGGTTTGGTAGAAGAAGAAAATTTTGAGTGGAAGGAAACGGTACATCCAACTATAAAACTTCAATTTGAAAAAGCAATGGAGTTTTTGGAAAAATATCCTTCTTCTTTACTCAACCCAGCAGAACTAAAAGCGATACGTTTGATTGACAAATCGTGTCAAGAATATGACAAAAACAAATTTGAATTTGCCATCTCTCTCTTACAGGAATCTCTAACACTAACTAATGATTCGATTACACAAATAGACATTTACAATAATATTGGTTATTTTCAGATGAGAAATGGAGATTTTGAAAAAAGTGTAACCAGTTTTGAGAAAGCTATCGAATTAGAACCTAGATTTGGAAATGCAAACGATAATTTGGCGTATGTTTATGTTAAATTGGGGCAGTTAGAAAAAGCAAAGCATTACCTTGAAGAAGCCATTGCAACCGAAAATAATGAGTTAGCTTACCATTATAGAAATGTAGCTGTGTATTATGCTGCAAAAGGAGAAACCGAAAAAGCAGAAGAATATTTCGATATGGCTTTTAGAGAAGCAAAATTACCAGTAGATTTATTAGAATACGATTATGCTAATTTTTTATTCAACAAAGAAAAAACAGAAGAAGGAATGAAATATCTGCAACTAGCCGTTGAGAAAAATGAACCAGAAGCTATTGAGCGTATGAAGGAAATAAAAAAATAGTATTAAAAAACTGGTTCAAGCATCGACACTTGAACCAGTTAAAAATAATTTCAGATTTTAATCAATGAATTACATTCGTAATTAGTACAGCGTTTAAAAAGTTTTGCGATATTTTCTACCGTCGTTGAGACTTCGCCGTCAACGAGGATTATTTCTCAAAAACCTCAACGACGGCGAAGCCTCGTTGACGGTGGGAGTATAAAACATCACTATTTTTATTAAAAAAACTTTTTAAACAGTGTATTAGCTACGCTGAATATTTATTTCGTAATTCGTAATTTTTAATTAGCTTCGCTGCTTTAGCAGGTCGTAATTGATATTAAGTAAGCATTCCACCATCAACCTGCAATACTTGCCCTGTCACATACTTAGAATAATCAGAAGCTAAGAAAACAGTAACATCTGCCACTTCTCTTGAAGAACCTGCACGACGCAACGGAATAGCATTTTTCCATTCTGCAACCATTTTTTCATCTAATTGCTCTGTCATTTCAGTTTCAATAAATCCAGGGGCAATAGCATTACAACGAATATTTCTTGAGCCTAATTCTAGTGCAATCGACTTTGTAAAACCAATTATTCCAGCTTTTGAAGCTGCATAATTTGCTTGTCCTGCATTTCCTTTTATTCCAACTACCGAAGTTACATTGATAATTGAACCTTGTTTTTGCTTTAAAAATGTACGTGTAGAAGCCTTTACCAAGTTGAAAACAGATTTCAAATTCACTCGCATTACTTCGTCCCATTGGTCTTCACTCATTCTCATCAACAAATTATCTCTCGTAATTCCTGCATTATTGACAAGTACATCTAGCGAACCAAAATCTTTTACAAAATTACCTACCAATTCTTCAGCAGCTTTAAAATCTGAAGCATCCGAACGATAGCCTTTTATAGTTGTTCCTTTTTCTGAAAGTTCTTTTTGTAATGCCTCGCCTTTTTCGACGCTAGAAAGATAGGTAAAGCCAACATTTGCGCCTTCTTCTGCAAAACGTTCTGCCATTGCTCGTCCGATTCCACGAGATGCGCCTGTGATAAGTACATTTTTACCTGAAAGTAATCCCATTTTTAATAAAGTTAGAAGTATGAATTTAGAATTTAGAAGTAAATACAACTGAGAATTAGCAAAGCTAATAACTTTTGTATTTGATTTCATTAACTATTTAGCTCATACTTTATAAATTGTGAATGATTAAGTTTCTTAGTTTAATTTTCAAAAATACGATAAAATTTATAAAGTAGCCGATAGCTTCCAAGCTGTCGTTATAAAAAACAAACGTATGTATAGTACAACAGTTTGGAAGCTGTTGGCTACACTTAATTTACTATTTTTTCTAAATCTTCTGGCGTATCAATTCCTATACTTTCAAAAGGTGTAATGACTACTTGTATCGAAAAACCATTTTCTATCCAGCGCAACTGTTCCAACGATTCAGCCAGTTCTAATGTTGAAGGCTCTAGTTTTGTGATTTGCTGCAAAACTTGTTTTTGATACGCATACATTCCTATATGTCGGTAAAAAGTATGAGCTAAAAGCCAAGCATTTTTTTGTTTTTCATTTGATTGAGTTTTATCAATATTTCTAACAAAAGGAATTGGATTTCTACTAAAATAAATTGCTTTATAATTTATATCAAAAATAGCCTTTACTACATTCGAATCAAAAAGTGTTTCAGAATCATTTATTTTACTCACTAAAGTAGCTAGTTGTACATTTTCATTCTCTACTAAAATTGTCGCCAAACTATCAATTTGTTTGGGTTTTATAAACGGTTCATCGCCTTGTATATTAATTATAAAATCAAATTCAATATTCTTTTTTTCTAAAATCAGAGCTGCCTCTGCAATTCTATCCGTTCCAGAAATATGACTATCACTTGTCATCAAAACATTTTGAGTAAATTGGTTTACTTTATCAAAAACAAGTTGATTATCGGTAGCAATAAAAACATCACTCAGTTTTTTGGCTTTTTTGGCTTGATTAAAAACACGCTCAATCATCGATTTTCCATTAATATCAGCCAAAACTTTGGCAGGAAAACGTGTAGAAGCATAACGAGCAGGAATAATAGCAATAATTTTCATTTTTGAATAGGAATTAAGAAATGGAGATTGGGAATTAGGGAATGAAAAATAATAAATTTAAAAGTATGACCTGCAAAAACAGCGAAGCTAACTTAGATTTTAGAAGTAAATAATTTCTTGTATTTCATTAAATTCTAAATTCTGATTTCTAAATTCTAAATTGGTTTGACTGCTCTTACCATTTCTCGTTTTGGTGGCGCACCGTCTAGGCTTTCTACTGTCCAACCTGCCGTTTTCAAATCTCGTTTGAATTGTCCTTGAGCACAGTAAGTTACCAAAATTCCATTTTCTTTTGTCAAATTAAATACTTTTTGAAGGTTTGATAGCTGCCAAACTTCAGCTTGTTTGCTTGGCGCAAAGGCATCGTAAAATGTGCAATCAAAATAGTTTTCAATATTATAATCACTTTGACTTTCAAAATTATTATCAGAACTGTTTTTATAGTCTTCTAATGTAGTTTCTATTTTGTGTAGTGAAAAATAAGGCGAAATTTGATGTTTTTTTTCCCAATCTACTCGGTGCAATTCATTAAAAATAGTTTTACTTTCTTCTTCCAAAAAATCAGTATAATTCAGTTTTTCAGTAATTTCTAAAGGAACAGGAAGTGGTTCTAAAGAAATATATTCTATCTCTATTTTATTTTTTTGAGCAAACTGGTAAGCCAAAATTGCATTCAGCCCTGTACCAAAACCAATTTCTAATATTTTGATTGAAGTATAATTTTGTTCTTTTAAATAATTCAGTCCTTTATCGATAAAAACCCACATTGATTCTTGAATTGCTCCATTATGAGAATGATAGGTTTCGTTGAGGTCGTGGCGAAGAAGTGTATGCGAACCGTCTTTGCTTTCCAAAAATGAAAGTTCTAATTTTTTATAAGGTTCTTTATTTGGCGTGTTGTTCATGGCTATTTTTAAAAATGATAAAGAAATTTGCAAAGAAAAAAGGCACTTTGAAAGCATTTTTTCTCAGAAAACAGAGAAAACAAATATATTTAGCAAATTTTTAGCTAAAATGCTTATATATTTCAAAATATTTTGGTATTTTTGATAAATTTAGTTACTTTTATTAGATAATGCTAAAATTAGATTAGACTAATACTAGATTAATACTAGATTAATTTAATAAAAAGCATTCAAAAAATTGTTTGTAAAAGTTAGTAACAATAATTAAATATTATCACGTTTTTTACAGCATTGATTCTAGCAATTTAGCAAAAATCAGATTGCTCATTTTTCCATAGCGATAGGTTTGCAAACCTATCGCTATGGAAAAATGAACTTTACAAAATTAACCATGATAATGTTTATTCTATAAACTTTTACCAAAAACTTTACAAATATACTGTTATTCAAATAATTATTAATATTATTATGTTTCTAAGCCAAAACCTACGTTATTTACGCCGTAAATCCAAAAAAAGTCAGCAAGCATTAGCTGATGAAGCTTCTATTTCTCGTGGTGCTTACTCTTCTTATGAAGAAGGTAGAGCCGAACCACGCCTTCAAACGCTACAACGATTAGCACAAATTTTTGAAGTGCAGATAGATAATTTGGTTACCAAAAACTTAGAAGAAGAAAGCCAAGATACACCAAGCAAACGACTTGCTCGTTATGTAGCTGCCGATTCGTTGCGTGTGCTTGCCATTACAGTAGATGAAAATAATAACGAAAATATTGAGATGGTGCCTGAAAAAGCAGCAGCAGGTTATACCAAAGGTTATACAGATGTTCAATATTTGAAAGACTTACCAAAATATAGACTTCCTTTTTTACCAAAAGACCGAACCTATAGAGCCTTCGAAATCACAGGAGATTCGATGCTTCCTTTACAATCAGGTACTATCGTAATTGGCGAATATGTAACCGATTGGCACGAAGTAAAAGACGGACAAGTTTGTATCGTTGTATTGAGAAATGAAGGAATTGTACTCAAAAAAGTATTTAATAAAATTGAAGAAAAAGGAACTTTGCTTCTCAAATCTACCAACCCACAATATGACCCTTATGAATTAGAAATTGCAGAAGTAGGAGAAGTTTGGCGTTTTGTAGCCTATATTGGAAGAACACTTCCTCAATCTGATTTAGATGGTTTGCGTACTGCTGTGCAGCGTTTGGAAGATAAATTTCAAGAGTTTACTACAACAAATCAGTAGAAATAAGATATAAAAAAAGAAACTAAAAACGTAATGTAAAGATCAGAAATTAGTTTTCATCTCATAAATATAACAGTAAAAACAAAAAAGCACGATTCATTGAATTGCGCTTTTTTTATATATGAATTTCCAAATTCTAAGTTTTTTAGATGACTTAGTTTACTAATTTTTACCAAAAACCTATTGTATCAAATTTATGGAATTACCAAAACATTTATCTCCTCAAGAAAATGAATTGATTTATGATGTTAATGTTAGCCAAAATGATGCGCTACGTATTTATTACAATCAAAAAGCAAATTGCATCATTACTCGTAGTATTGGTTTTGTATATGATGTCCCATCCTAACATAGCGTTACACAATTAATTTAATTATGGAACGTAATTATGTAAAACGAACTCAAAAAG
>PFKD01000085.1 GCA_002784125.1 Flexibacter sp. CG_4_10_14_3_um_filter_32_15 | reverse complement strand
TATTGTGTATTTAGGTAAAACATAAAATGCAAATACAGGAAAAGACGTGTCTTTTCCCTACAAATACAGCATTTTTATTCAAAATTTACTGTTTTTTGTGAAACAAAAAACATGTGGGTAAACAGTAGGGTTTGAAAACCCCGCGCTATGGAAAAAACGAACTAATATTTTGCTAATAAATGAGTTAATCAAGTTTTTATTACTATCAGTCCAAAATCTATTAAGAGCCTAAAATAATCTTTCAGAATAGCTATTTTGCTCATAAACAATGTGTTTGGCTTGAAATATGTTAGAATTCTATAAAAAATGAACCTTATTTTATTCGTGATTATACTATTTCAAATAAATTTAAGTTAAGAGGAAGCAATTATTCAAAAATATTGATTATTTTATGTTTGTTTCTACCATTTTATAAAAAAGAATATCCTATCATTTCTAATCCATTACTATTTTGAAAAGAAATTTATTTATACTGCTTTGCACAGGTGTCTTCTTGACTCTTTTGAGTTGTGTTGCTACTACTCCAACTCTTGCACAAACGATAGACCCAGAAAAACCAAATATAGAATTGCTTTCTGATGAGCAAATCAAAGAATGGAGTTCAAAACCTATAAAAGAATGGACTGATTTTTTTGGTTCAGAAGCTGAAACTTGGAATCCCTTTCAAATGAAATTTTATGAAGATGTATCAGTAAAAGCTCTTTCAGATGAAGAAAAAGATGAATTAATGAACTATCAAGATGCTGACTGGGAAAAAAGATTCGGTGGAACAATGGACACATGGCAAATACATCAACTGCTTTTTTACTCTGCTATTCTGAATTTATCTGTAAATTAGAAAAAGTTCAATCAATTATATAAAAGCAAAAAACTCATTTCTTTTGATGAAGGAATGAGTTTTTTCTGTCTTGTAACTTTAAAAATTCAAAATTAGAAATCAATTATTCTAATACTACTTTCTTATTGATAACTTTATCAGACATAATTATCTGCACGTAGTACACTCCTTTTGCGAGCGTTCGTACATCAAAAATAAATCGTTTACTTGTAATTTGTTCTTTTGGATGCGTAATTATTTCTTGTCCCAAACTATTATAAACTCTTATAGCTACTTCATCACTTGTTTGTAATTCTATATAAGCATTTAGGTAATCTTGAGCAGGGTTTGGATAAATCAAGACTTGATAATCCGTATTACCTTCTTCTCCAGTAATTACAGGTTTATCAATCACAACTAGATTACGGCTTAATGAATCTATACAACCCAAAGAATCTCTTGTAATCAAGATAACTTGATATTCTCCTTGCTGTTTATAAATTGCTTGTGTTGTTTGTGTAGTCGCAATTTCTCCGTTTCCAAAGTTCCAATACCACCAAACAGCACTCTCACTTTTATCTTCCAAGAATAAAGTATCTTGTTTGAAAAGATTTAGTGTGTCAGTTACACTCATTTCAAAATCAGAGGAAGGACGACTAAAGTCTATATGAACTTTTACAGCAGGACTTTCCAAAGCAGAATCTAAATTTGTAACCCAAATATCTTTTGGTTGGCTGATAAAACCTAAATTATAAACTCGTCCTGTATGGATAGGCTGATCAGTCGTAGGAGAATCATAAAAATTATATAATGTTCCTCCCTGTGGAATAATTGTAGTCGAATCATATCTACATACAAATAAATCATTCACAATCGGTTTGGGAGAACGTCTAAAGACTAGCAAACTTTTAGAACCTATTCCTTGACACCCCTCTGATGTCCTGACAGTTAGGCTAATTGTATAATTTCCTTGTGTATTATATGTATGTATAGGATTACGAATCGTAGAGGTAGTTCCATCTCCAAAATCCCATAACCAAGAGGTCGTACCAAAGGTATTATCTGTCAGTCTGAGTGTTGTTTGTTCATCTAAATAAAGCTCTCTTGGAAAATCAAAATTAGGTATAACCTGTATCACTTCAAGACGTGTACTTACTGGGGTACTTTCAATTAAGGAGTCAGCTCCTGTAATATATAAAATAGTTGGGATAGTTGAGTTTGAATTGAATGAAATTTCATGTCCTTGAGAAATCGGTAACGAATCTAAATTAGAATAGAAATTAAATAAAGTTCCTCCATTAGGACGAATAGTAATACTTTCTCCTTTACAAATTTTAATAGGAGAGGCAATAGAAGGTCGTGGAGATACTTTCCCTACATAAAACCATTTTTCTATTGTTTTCGAACAACCAAAACCATTTGTTGTTGTCATTTTCACTTTATATCGTCCTTGTGCAGAGTAAGTATGTCTTTTAGCAGCTCCTGTTTGTGTTGGAGATCCATCCCCAAAATCCCAAACAGTAGTTTGATTAAAGAAACCTCCTGAAGATGTATTTTGAAATAACACATTATCATAAAGCAATGTATCATATCTTGGACTGGCTACAAAATTAGCATCAAGTATAATCCATTGAATTTTGACTAATACTCTATCACTTTCTAAAGCAGAATCTATATTAGTAACATACAGGCTATCAAGAGATTTTGGTTGAACAGTATAACTTCTTCCTGTTGCTAAGAGAGTATTTTGAGAATTATAAAATCTAAAATTAGTTCCATTAGCTAATGGACGTATCTCCATAGGAACATTATCACAGGCTTGTCTAACCACCGAAGAAATAATCGGTTTGGGTGATTTTCGAACTACTTGAATTACTTTTGACTTCGTACTCGTACAGCCAGCTACATCTGTAATTGTCAGACTAATAGTATAAGAACCTTGGCTAGAATATGTCATAAAAGGGTTTTGTAATGTAGAAGTTTGTCCATTCCCGAAATCCCATAACCAAGAAACTGCATTCTGACTAGCATCTTGAAAACGAATTGTATTAAGTTGATCTAAATTGAGTTGGTTAGGAGAAGTAAAATCTGCTACTGCAGTACGTGCGCTAAATCGAAGCGTTGTATAATCCCCCTCTAAGACAGAATCTGTATTGGTTACATAAAATACTCTCCCCAAATCAGCAGGTGTCAATGTAAAAGAAGTACCTGATTGAATAGGTGTTTGTGTATTAGCAATATCATAAAGTCTAAAATTCGTTCCTCCTTGTGGTGTAATTGTATAAGAAGTATTCTGACAAAGCGTATTATTAACTACTGGTATTGGAGAAATGGATGAAACAGGGTCTGTTGCCAATACAGCAGCATCATGAGCATCTCTTAAATCTGCCAACGTAGGGGCAATCATTACTACAAAAGTAACCTTACGAGTTTCATTTATTCCAAAATTATGCAGAACTGTTCCAACGATATGAGCAACATCTCCTCCTCCAGTATTAAATCCTGCACGTTTGCGAGCTACTCCTGTTGATACACTTTGATATTTTTCAGCAGAAGTAAAACCATCATTTACATTAATATTAGTACCTCCTACATTCTGAAAGTCTAATGCAAAATAGGTTTTGTTCGAACTAATTGCTTTTATACCTGCATAACCACTTGTTCCTGCACCAAAGACATAACCAAACTCACGAGTATTGTCCCAGTCTGCAAAATTTCGTGTATAATCTCCTAAATTCCAATCATAGTATAAGCCTACATTCATCGAATCCATTACAGCACCACTTACATTCGTAAATTCATATTCCAAAATAACGTATTGATGATGTGGTGTATTGGTTCGTCCTTTTACAGTATGATTTACGTGTACTCCAACAGGGGGAGTAATAGATCCAAGTGTATCTGCAAATTTCGATGTAGCTTTCGTAAAAAAAGGCGTTTTTTCTGTCATTCTAGGAATATCAATCATTTTGAAATCATCGTCTTTGAATACTCCTGACATATTTGTCAGAATATTATCCGAAACATTCGTAGTAGATTTGCCTACAATTAGTCCACCTTCTTGCAGAGTTTGAGAATTAATTGATTTAATTCCACTTCCTAAACGATTATAAATATCATAATATCCTGCACGTCCATTGCCTGTAAGCGTAAAGTTTATTGTATTAAATGGAATAGCCAAATAAGGGGCATTGATCGGAATAGTAAAATATTGATAATCTGAATAATTTGTATCAGAAAATCCTAAGCGAAATTTTACGTCTAAATCTAAAGGAGCATTTTGATTAACTACAAATCGAAAAGGATGACTAGCATTATTTTTTTGTTGCATAGTTGCCATTGTCCCTGTATTAAATACACTATCTAAAACTTGTATATGAGGCGATGAGGTAGAAATAATAACTTTTCCATTTTGAGTAATAAGATTGAGATAATTGATAAAATCAGCTTCTAGAGTTATTGTATCTCCTGAAAATGCAGCCTGTCCATTTCTACCAAAATAAGAAAAATTATCCATTCGTATAGCTTTAGCACTACTTTCTTCACTCAATGCTCTGAAGGCATTTACTCTACCTTTACCCAGTTTTTCCAAATAAGGAATATTAGCAGGCTGATTATATTTATCATCTGCTGTTATTCTGATAAGTTCGCCTGCTTGGTCTGCTGACAAGTTTGGAAAAGCTGAGCGCACAAGTCCTGCAATACCAGCTACAAATGGTGAAGCATAAGATGATCCCCACGCATAACTCTGAGAACCATTTGAATTAGTTGTTAGTACTCTAGCACCTGGAGCCATTACATCTACATAATTACTATATGTAGCACTTCCCCATCTATTATCTCCTGCGTCAGAATGAGCTACAGACAGTACATGTTTATAAGACGCTGGATAAAAATCTAGTTCTAAATTTGTATTTCCTGCTGCAGCTACTACTAAGGCATCTTTTACAAGTGTAACATAGTCGATTACATCTTGCTCCCATTGAAAACCTAAATTTGGGCGCCCAATAGAAACATTTATTACTTTACACCCTCTTTGAGCAGCATATAAAATCCCATCATACATATTGACAATACGATAACTAGAAGAAAGAACACCTACGGGCAAAATACGACAGTTGAAGGAAGTACCAGCAAGACCTATCAAATCATCAGTAGTTGCAGAAGCCATTCCAGACACACCCGTTCCATGTCCATTATAATCTCCAACATTAGGATTCATGTATCCAAAACTATATCCTAAACTATCATCTACAAATCCATTATTATCATCATCTACTCCTATTTGTCCATACTTTTCGGCATAGTTTACCTGAATTTGATTTTTTAATTGTATATGATTATAATTAATTCCTGTATCTACCATCCCAATTACTGTACTTGTATCTCCTTTATTTAGTCCCCACGCTGCATATAATTGACTAACACTAAGCTGCCATTGAGCTGATATAGAAGGGTCATTAGGAATATAAGGAGGAGCTAGAATATAACTTGGATAAATAGGCTCTGCATACTCTACAAAATCTTGACTTTGATAATAAAGAATAGCTTCTTGAAGCGTCGTAGATGTAGCAATTTCTATCTCATACCAATCCTGAAGACGAATAGTATTCGTTTGTATAGTCTTGATAGAAGGAATTTTTGCATCTTGAGTAGCAACTTTAAACCTTTGTTCTATCTTTTGAACTTTGAATGAAGAATTGGCTTGTTGTAATTTATTGGCAGAATTAGATTTTATTTTTACCATCAATTTATTTTCCAAAGGCTTTATATCTGCAAAATTATCAGGAAGATATTGAGCAAAGCTACTCATTGGGAATAGCAAAAACACCAAATAAACAATCGTTGTAAGTAATAAAAGAATAGTCTTACTGACCTTTGGTAAATTTATATACATATCAAAAAATAATTAACTTAAATTGTAAATGACTAAAAATCTATCTTATATAACTGAATCGTACTAAATATACCATAAATAATTATAAAACTAGTTCGCCAAATTATACATTTACAAAATAACCTATATTTTTTAATGATATAAGCTAAAATCTTATGTATGTTTATACGATTACCAACTAAATATTAACGTGTAAATAAGGTTTTGGTTACAAAAATAATAAATTAGTTAGATTTTTGAAAACGCTTAACTTATTGATTATCAAGGCAAAATAAAAAAAGACCAATTATCAGAATAGATAATTGGTCTTTTTAATTAAAATTTAATCTAGTTATAATTTAGATTTAATTTCAGAATTTATATTGGAATATCAAAGTGTTATTATCTAACAATTTTGAACTCTACACGACGGTTGATAGCCATGTTTGCTTGATTAGCTCTTCCATCTACTTCGTTAGGAACAGTAGGTTGTGCCTCACCATATCCTTCAGACTCTAAGCGTTCAGTAGCAATTCCTTTAGAAACTAAGTAGTCCAATGCAGATTTTGCACGATTTTGAGAAAGACGTTGGTTGTAAGAATCACCACCACGGTAATCAGTATGTGCTTCAATACGGATTTTCATTTTAGGATAATCCGTCAAGAATTGATATACTTTATCCAATTCTGTTTTTGCTTCAGCATTCAAATCCCAACGAGCAGTTGCAAAGTTGATATTGTCAAACTTGATTTTAGTAGCATCAAGCATATAAAGAATTTTCTCTACTTTATCACCAAACTGAGCTTGAGTAAGATCTAAAGTATCTACTTCTTCCATATAGTTTCCTGTTGCTTCACCAGTAAGCGTATAGACCTGTCCTGGATCAAGACGAGCTTCGTATTTGCCTGTTCCTATTTTTTCGATGTTTCCAATGCTAGTATCATCAGCAGCTTTAACAGTAAGTTTTGCATCTACAGGCTGCTCATCAATGGCATCAAGAAGAGTTACAGTAACTTCAACACCTTTAGGTACTAAACGTACTCTTTGATAAAGATTAGTAATTTCATCTGCATCTGTGAAATCCTACATAAAAGTATATGGTAAGTAATCTTCGTGATTGATGCTTACTTGATATTTATTTCCTTCTGTAATTACAGTAGAAAATTTACCCGTTTCTTCGTCATTATAACGATCATATCCTAAAGAAGGACGAGTTAAGTTTTCGAACTTCATGATAGTATAAACAGGCTCTGTTGTAATAGAATCTTCTACATTACCACGAGCCATCATTACTTTGCGAGGAGCAAATCCTGGAGGCACTAATGTCCAGAAAATCTCACGAGAAGCATTCATATCTGCATCAAAATACATAACCGTATGCGCTCCGTCGTCTGGGGCAATAGATACATATCCTTCTGCTGAAAGATGATTAGCAAAATCAGCAGCCAAAGGATCACCCCAAGACTCACTTCCTTCTGCCATTTGAGACATAAACAAATCAAAATCTTTAGCATCAGCACGGATACCTTTTGTATGACCTTGCATTTTAGCACCTTCTCTCATAGAAGTATAAAACATGGTTTCGCCATCAGGCATAATACGAAATGCTTTGCTACAATCTTCGTTCATAGCACCTTCTACTTCTTCACCAGCAGACCATGTGTTTTCAGCCGAACGCTTAGAAACCATTGCAGTATAACACCACACTTTTTGTTTCTTTGATTTTTTAGATTCAGCTTCTTCAGTACCAGCTTCAGAATCACCACCTTCTTCATTCTCTGCACCTTCAGCACGTTGCATGTAATAAAGACGATTTCCGTCAGCAGAAACAGTAGGGAAACCTTGGTAGTCAGCAGTATTTACGTCGCCTAAGTTTGTAGGATCGCCAAATTCGCCGTCTTTGCTTTGACGAGTAGCTACATACAAATCCATTCCACCTTTAGTATCTTCCATATTAGAAGAGAAGAAAAGACTTAGTCCGTCATAGCTCAAAAATGGTCCAGTTATTACTGTACTGTCACTACCTTTTGAGTTGATTGATTCTAATGGTGTTGGAGTTGTCCATTTGCCATTGTCATCACGAGTAGTCATATAAAGACCATATCCTTTCCAACCTTTTCCACGATTAGATTGGAAAATAAGTGTCTTGCCATCACGGCTGATAGCAGGAGAAACTTCGTCAGTAAGAAGTTGGTTTACGGCAGGTGGTAAACGAAAACGTTGTGGGTCATGCCATTGTTCATAGATGCTAGTAGCACCATCTTTTGCTTTGTCGTCGCTTTCGGCTGTCGTGTTAGCATCTTGTGCTTTAGCGAATGTACCAGCCAAAAGGAATAGGAGTAGTAAACTCCAGTTACGGATTCCTTTTTTCATAATCAGGGTATTAGATTGAGATTAGCGATTAGGTTAAGTTGTTACAAAGAAAATAAATACTATAAAAGACACCAACTTTAAGTTGAAATAATTCGACATAAATCCAAATAAAGTAGATATTTTTTTAAAATTTTTCTAAAACTATACTCAATTCATCAAAAATAAGCTAAAAATGAGTTGAAACAAGAGTTAAAAATCGCTAGAATTTAGTTCAAGATTCAATTTTATTCAGTTTTAATCTACCATTTATTTTTATTTAGCTTGATTCCTAACTTTTATTTTGGTGTATATTTAAAATCTATTGCACTCTGTAAAAATATAACGCAAAAATACGTAAAAACAAATACAGAAACGCTTTTTAATTAGATACTTATCAAATAATTAAGTCAAAATCAAGATAATAGTAAGTCTTTATTGCATTTTTATAGTATATAAGTACCTTGAAAATTTATTTAAACTTTATTTAAAATAAAATAAAATAATAGGGTTTATTAGAAAGAATTTATTTAAAACAATATCATTGATAATATTATTTTAATTATTAGTAGTTAATTGTTTAAATAGGTTTAGAATAATTATTCCAATTTAATTTTACACAAAATAACTTCCAATAATTCGTTCTATGAAAACACAAAGATAGTTGTTTGCAAATTTAAACCAAAAAAAACAGAATTTAATAAAAATTAGCGTCTTTTTTGGATAAAAAATCATATTATTTTAAAAAAAATTGAGCAAAATCGTAATTTAAAAAATTGAGTAAAATAAAATAGGTCATTTTACTCTTTAATAAAGCCTCTCTCTCTAAATTTATTTATGACTTGCTCTTATAAATCTTGAATTTTCTTGCAAATCTTTAAAAACTATACAGTTTTCTATTCCAAAACTCATAAAAAGGTCTTTTGTTTCATTTGCCAAGTATTGATTTATTTCCACATAAAACAAGCCATCTTTGTTTTTTATTGTATTTACAAAAAAATTAGCGAGTGCTTTATAAAAAATAAGAGGGTTATCTTCTTCTACAAAAAGAGCTATGCGTGGCTCATAATCAAGTACATTCTTACTCATTTGCAGCTTTTCTGATTCTTTAATATAAGGAGGGTTGCTAATTAATGAATTTATACTTTGTAATTTAGGATAATTAGAATATAATTCTTCACTTAATTTTTCGTTAAGAAAATCTAATTCTATAAATTCTATATTTTTCACATTATTTTTTTGAGCATTTCTTTTGGCTATTTCTAAGGCTTTTTTTGAAATATCAATAGCTATAAAATTACAGTAAGGAAGATTTTTGGCAAGTGTAATACTAATACACCCACTTCCAGTTCCTACTTCTAGAAATGTATGCTTTTCTTTATTTTTAGTTTCAAAATCTTTTAGGACTTGATGAACAAGCTCTTCTGTTTCGGGGCGTGGAATCAAAACAGCAGGATTTACCTCAAACTCTAACCCATAAAAATAAGCCTTGTTAGTGATATACTGTAAAGGCTCATTATTTTTCAAACGCTCTACACTTTTATTCAGAAAATCAATTTCTTGCTTTTTTAATATATAATTAGAAAAATCAATTCTATTTATTTGTAAAGAATCCTCTATCAAAAAACGTAATAAAGTTTGGCTTTCTCGTTCATCTATTTGGTGAGTAGAAGTTAAAGAGATTGCATTAATTTTTATGTACTCTGAAATGAGCATGTGTCGAATTGTATAGTTGTAGAGGAGAGAAAGATAATTTGATAAATCAAACTCTACGCTTCAATGATGTAGAAGTTTGGTTTATCAAATCCAAAACCAACAAATTAAGTATGAAAAATCTTAATTGCTTGTTCAATATATTTAAATGTGGTCAAAATCTCTGCTTTTCCATCTACTAATGCCACAGTATGCTCAAAATGCGCTGATGGCTTTCCATCTCTAGTCATGATAGTCCAACCGTCAGAGGCTTGTACTACAGCTTTTGAACCCATATTAATCATTGGTTCGATGGCTATTACTAATCCATTTCTTATTTTATCGCCTTTTTTAGGTTTTCCAAAATTTGGTACTTCTGGTGCTTCGTGCAAACTTCTTCCCAAACCATGTCCTACTAATTCTCTTACAACTGAATATCCTTTTCCTTCTGCGTGTTTTTGAATGGCATGACTGATATCGCCTATTCTATTTCCAAAAACCATTTGTTCGATGCCTAAATATAGAGATTCTTTAGTCACCTTGAGTAGATTTTTGACTTCTGGACTTACTTCTCCAATTTCATACGTATAAGCACTATCTGCATGAAAACCATCAAGCAAAACCCCACAATCAATAGAAACAATATCTCCATTTTTCAAAGGACGATTATTAGGAAGTCCGTGAACTACTTGGTCGTTTACAGAAGTCAATAGTGAACTCGGACAACCATAAAGACCTAGAAAACTAGGTACTGCTCCATTATCTTTTATAAATTCAAAAGCTATTTTATCAAGTTCAAGCGTCGTGATACCAGGCATTACACGTTTTGCAACTTCTGCATGTGTACGTCCTAATAAATCTGCACTTTTACGCATTTTTTCTAAATCTTGACTCGTTTTATATATCGTTTTTCCCATTTTTCAGTTGAGTTTTCTTATCAAAAAAGATAAGAATAAAAGAAATAAGATGATTCAATTTATAGAAAAACTAGAACTTGAATCAATTATAATAGTTAAGGTTAGTTAGTTAGTTAGCTAGTTAAAGGCTATCAAAAACAAACGAAGCACCAAGACGATTCTTGATGCTTTGTATATTTGATTTTAAAATCTAGACAAATCGTATTGTGTTAATAAAATAACAACAGTTTTGTTTGGATTTATATGTAATTCATAGGTTGTGCTTGACGACCTTTTACATTTCCTGTATTCATCAGTCCGTCATATTCTTTATTCAATAGATAACTTTCAATTTGTTGAAGTGTATCTAAAACAACACCCACCATAATTAGTAGAGAAGTTCCACCATAGAATTGAGCAAATTGCGTTCCTACACCTGCAGCAGCAGCTAGAGCAGGAAGTACAGCTATAATTGCAATAAAGATTGCACCTGGAAGTGTAATTCTATCCAAGATTTTACCTAAATAATTTTTGGTTTCTTCACCTGGTGTAACTCCTGGAACAAATCCACCACTATCTTTTAAGTTATCAGAAATCTGCTGAACATTGATGGTAATCGCAGTATAGAAAAACGTAAATGCAATAATCAAAACAGCAAAAAGAATATTATATTCTAATGAGGTAAAATCAGAGAATTGAGAAGCTATGTAATTTGCATTTGGAGTATCCTCTCCTTGAAAAGCTCCTGCTACCAAAGGTGGTAAAAACATAAGAGCTTGAGCAAAGATAATCGGCATTACACCTGCTGCATTTACTTTTAGAGGTAATGCAGAGCGTTTTTTCTGCGTCATCATTTGTTTCTGAGAACGACCAGCTACTTGTTTTACGTATTGAAGAGGTACATAACGTACAGCTTGTACGATAAGAACTACTCCCATTACCACTAAATAAAGAGCTAATATTTCTAAAACAAAGATAAATATTGAACTGAATCCCTTTGAAGTCGCTTCTGAAACGATAGCCATTGGAAAACGTGAGATGATACCTATCATAATCAAAAGAGAAATACCATTACCAATTCCTTTATCTGTAATTTTCTCTCCCAACCACATACAGAAAACAGTTCCTGAGGTAAGAATGACAATAGAAGAAATTAAGAAGAATGTTTGGTCAATGATAATTGCTTCTGTAGGAACAGTTCCTTTCAGATAAGCAAAACCTTGTCCGATAGTAATGAGTATAGTCAATGCACGAGTGATTTGAGTGAGTTTTTTACGACCCGACTCTCCTTCTTTCTGCATTTTTTGGAATGTCGGAACAGCCACAGTAAGAAGTTGAATAATAATTGATGCAGAGATATAAGGCATGATACCTAATGCAAAAATAGAAGCACGCTCAAAAGCACCTCCTAAAATAGTATCTATGAATCCTAGAATACCACTTTTTCCTGTATCAAGTTTACTAGGGTCAATACCTGGCAAGACAATAAAAGAACCTAAACGAAAGACCATCAATAATCCTAAGGTAAGGAAGATACGATCTTTGAGTTCTTTTACAGAAAAGATATTTTTTATAGTTTCAAAAAACTTCTTCATAATTCTTTTTCTAGTTTACTAAATTTTGCACGTTTCAAAAAACGAGCGATACTAGATATAGTAATTAGTATAAATTGTATTTTAATCCATAATTTTATGGATAAGCGAAATAAGCCAATTACGAGCTACACTAAAGTAGGACATAATCGGCTTTTCTATCTTATATGTTAGAGAATAGTAACTTTTCCACCTGCTTTTTCGATGCTTTCTTTTGCAGAAGCTGAAAATTTGTGTGCAGTAACCTCAATAGCCATAGCCAGTTCGCCACGGTTTAATACTTTGATTAAATCGCCTTTTCCTGCTAAGCCGTTTGCAGCTAATAATTCTACATCAATAACGGTAGTATTTTTCTTTGTAGCAAGTTCTTGGAGGGTATCCAAATTGATTGGTTTGTAAGACACACGACCTGGATTTTTGAATCCAAATTTAGGAACACGACGTTGAAGTGGCATCTGTCCACCTTCAAAGCCTAGTTTTTGGCTATAACCAGAGCGAGATTGTGCTCCATTGTGTCCACGTGTAGAAGTACCACCACGTCCAGAACCTTGTCCACGACCTACTCTTTTTCTAGACTTTACAGCCCCTTTTGCAGGTCTTAATTGGTGAAGTTTCATCAGTTAGATTAGTTTTTATTTACTCAAAACTCGCTGTTTCCTAATCTATTCAATAAAAAATGAATTATACTAATTCAGGTTTATATTGTTTAATATAGGCTAAACGCTTTGAGCAAAGGTATAATGAATTAAAAGACAAAATCCTTATGAATGAATAGAACACAAAGGATGTCTATCCAAATAAGGAGTTTGCTGAGTAAAGTAGTGAATTGCAAAGGTAGAAAAAAAAATCTTTTTCCAATCATTTTATTGTATAACTTTAGGGTAAACGCACGAAACTTTTTATACTGCTTTCAGTGTGTTTAAACACACTTTAACTATCAGAGTAAATTCAATTTGCAAAGTTAAAAACTA
>PFKD01000095.1 GCA_002784125.1 Flexibacter sp. CG_4_10_14_3_um_filter_32_15 | reverse complement strand
GTGCGTTTACCCTATTGATGATTAGACACTTCAAAAATATACTTTTCTTTTTTTTTATGCAAAATTTACCTTTTTAGTAGGGTAGAGTACTAATTTTGATTATGGAAAGCTATCAAATTCTGAATTAAAAAACAATTTATCTTACTTTTGACTTGCTTTAGCTAAATTTGTAATTCAACCAAAATTCGGTCAAGTTAATTCTCAATTTTAAATTTTAAATTTTCCATTCAAAAAATGTCTTCACTTTTATCTTTTCAAGCACATTTAGAACACTATCGTCAGAAAAAACAGTATGCCCTTTCTTTGTCTGTTTTGGGAGGTATTTTGATGGCTTTAGGTTGGTATTTTCCTTTTTCGCCTTTGCTTTTTGTGGGACTTGTTCCTTTGATAGAACTTATAGAGTTTTATTTTAAGAAAGACGAAATTCAGAAAAGTGAACAAAAAAAGAATGCTGATAATAAGACAAAAAAGAAGAACTATTTTACTCGGCTTTGTTTCTTTATTTGGATTTATTTTGTGATTTGGAATGCTGGTGTGTATTGGTGGCTTTGGAATGCGATGAGTGTGGGAGTAATTGGAATTTTTTTATTGAATGCTCTTTTACAACTTTTACCTATTGTTGTTTATATTTTTACGAGGCGTTTTTCGGTCGGATTTATCAATTATTTATCGTTTGTTTCGTGTTGGTTATTTTTTGAATATATCCACCTAAACTGGATTTTGTCATATCCTTGGATGAATATTGGAAATGCGTTTGGCGAAGTGCCTACGTGGGTGCAATGGTACGAATATACAGGAACTTTTGGAGGAAGTTTATGGGTACTTTTGGCTAATATTTTAGCATATCACGTTTTTATAAAATCAGAACTAAAAGTAGGTTCTTTTTTGGTTTGGATTTTAGTTCCGATAGGAATTTCTTACGGAATTTATACAAGTTATGATGATGAAAATAATAATTCAAAAACAGTGGAAATAGCAGTCATTCAACCTAATTTAGATTGTTATTCCGAAAAATTTTCTCGCAACCCAAAAACAGGTGAACCTTCTACCAATCACATTCCTTTTGAAGACCAAATTCAGCGATATATTGATTTAGCCAAAAGTGTAATTACAGATTCTACCCAATATATTATTTTACCTGAAACGGCCTTTCATCAAAATTCTACCGAATATAATTATACAAGTCAGTCCGATTTAAAACCTATTTTTGATTTTTGTAGAGAGAATAATTTGATTCTTATTTCGGGTGCAGATACCTATAAATTTTATACAGGAAATGATACTGTTCCCAAAACGGCACGAAAATCTAGAGGAGGAGATGCGTATTATGATGCTTATAACTCGGCTGTTCAGTTTGTTTCTTTTACAAAAGATTCTGTTTCATTTTATCATAAATCAAAACTCGTTATTGGTGCAGAAACTAATCCTATCAAAATGGTTTTACCAAATCAAAGTGCTTCCCTTATGTTTGTCGATATAATGGGAACTTTAGGAACACAAGATTATAGAAGTGTTTTTGTTTCGCCAAATACAGAGGCAAAAGTAGCTCCTGTCATTTGTTGGGAAGCCGTTTATGGAGAGTTTTGTACAGAATACGCTCAAAATGGCGCAAATGTAATTGTCGTTCCAACCAATGAAGGTTGGTGGGGAAATACACCTGCCCCTCGTCAGTTGTGGGCATTATCGGCTTTACGTGCCATCGAAACACGTAGAAGTGTAGCACGAGCAGCCAACACAGGAATTTCTGGTTTTATAGACCAAACAGGAAAAGATATTTCAAGAAGCAATTACGGAGAACAAAAAGCCTTAAAACACAAAGTAAAACTAAACGATGAAATTACTTTTTATACTCTTCACGGAGATTATTTGGGCAGACTTGCCGGGTTTTTGGCAGTTTTGTTTTTTATCTCTGCGATTGTGAGAAGGTTGAGAAATAAATAATTATGGATATTTAATTGTCAAGACACTTTGAAAGTGTCAGACAATTTACACTAACAAAAAAATGAATTTAAAATCGTGGATAGAAGCAGCAAGATTAAGAACGTTACCCTTAGCACTAGCTAGTATGCTGATGGGTTGTTTTTTGGCTGCCATAAATGGATATTTTGATGTAAAAATTGCGTCTTTGACTATTCTGACGGCTATTTTATTACAAGTTTTGTCTAATTATGCCAATGATTATGGAGATAGCATTCACGGTGCAGACCATAAAGACCGAGTAGGACCAAAACGAGCCGTTCAAGAAGGAAAAATAACTTCTTCACAGATGCGAAATGCTGTTATTTTGTTTTCGCTTTTGTCGTTTGTGAGTGGTGTTTTATTGCTGATTGTGGCGATAGATTTTCAAAAGGAAAGTAGCTGGAAAACGCTTGGTTTCTTTTTAGGATTAGGGCTTTTTTGTATTGCTGGGGCGATTCTTTATACGGCAGGAAAAAAACCATATGGGTATATGGGTTTGGGAGATATTGCTGTCTTGATTTTTTTTGGCTGGGTGGCAGGTGGAGGAACGTATTTTTTACAAGCTCAAGCCTTTTTTCAATCTTCTACCGACTTTCAAACGATTGCTTGGGATATATTTCTTCCTGCTACGAGTTGTGGACTTTTCGCTGTCGGTGTCTTGAATTTGAATAATATTAGAGATATAAATTCTGATATTTTGGCAGGAAAAAATTCTATTCCTGTTCGGATAGGGAAAGAAAAAGCAAGTATTTATCACGCTGTTGTTATTGTTTTGGCTTGGTTTTGTTCGCTTATTTTTTTAGGATTGAATTATCAAAGTCCTTTAAACCTATTGTTTTTGATTACGCTTCCTTTGTTTAGCAACAATATCATTCAAGTTTTCAAAAGAAAAAATATGGAGCTTGACCCACTTTTGAAACAACTTGCACTCTCTACATTGCTTTTTGTCATTCTTTTTGGAATAAGTTTTTTGGTGTAAGTATTTTGTGTCGTTGGTGAGGACACCAACAACGGCAAGCTGTAAGAAATATGGTGATTTTTCAAAAAATCACTAAAAATAGTTTATTCAATAAACTATTATTTTTATAATGTGTTGATATTCAGTACCTTTGTTTTATTCATTATCAATACTCGATTTTTGCACTAAAATTGATGCACAAGTATACAACTAACTGTTTTTATCAAAATTACGCTACAACCAAATGAAGTTATTATACACCCTTAAACAAATCTGTCTATTAGGTTTGTTTAGCATTTTTTTATGTTTTACTTCTCAGGCTCAAACAGGACCTGGAGGAGTAGGAACAAACACAGCAGGAGCATTCTTACAGCTTTGGCAACGTGCTGATGCTATTTTACCTATTCCTGCTGATGGCACAGCGACTGATTTTCTTGATGTTTCTGGACATAACAGACACTCAACAAATGCAAATGGAGCAGCAGATGGAGTACGTGCGTTATATCAAGCCAATATAGCCAATACTTTTCCTGTTGTACGCTTCAATGGATTAAATACAACGGCTGGTTCGCAATACGATGATGCCTATTCGTATGCAGCACGTACTGTATTTGTGGTCTGCAGAGCTTCTTCTACTACACAAAATACTGGAGATTTAGCACAGGTTTGGGGAGATTATAACCCTTCACAAGCTCAAGTTGCCTTAGATCCTCGTGGTGGAGGTAATAACAGAGGCTTTAGTTTTGATGGAGCAGGAGCAACTCAAGCTAGGTATTCAATCAATGGAACAAATTTTACTGGTTTTGTACGCAATTCAAATGCTCAACAATGGACTTATGACCAGTTTGAGGTCTTTTCTGTAGAGTTTCAAGATACGCAAACGATGACCAATCAGCGTATTAGTACATTGGCTAGTAACTTTAAAACAGATCATAGATTTGGAGGAGATTTAGCCGAAGTGATTGTATATGATAGAGTTCTGAATCCTGCTGAACTTATTATAGTACAAAATTACCTTTCTGCAAAATATCAAACGGCAGCTTTAGCTCAAAATGATTTTTATTCTCATGATGCTGTTACTGCACAACCCTTTTTTCATGATGTGGTAGGAGTTGGAAGAGAAACAGGAACAAATACACACCTTGCTTCTACATCATCTTTTATAGAAATAAATGCTGTAAGTACAATTAATCCTAACTCATATCTTTTTATGGGACATGATAATGGAGCTATTGGTAGTTATACAACTACAAATGCTCCAGCAGGATACGAACGAGTAGCAAGAACATGGCGTGCCGATGTTACAGGTACAATAGGAACAGTTACTTTTAGAATAGATGCCTCTCAACTTCCAGGAGGTGCAGCTTGTCAGTTGAATATACTCACAGATGGAGATAATGATTTTACGACAGGTGCAACCATAACACCACTCACACAAGTAGGTACTTCTTCTATCTATCAAGGTACTTTGGCTATTGCTCCTAATGTATTTTTTACAGTTGCTCAGTCTATTGGAGCAGTAGTAAATCTTACAGCTACAGCAAATGGAAACTCTGGAGAAGTAGATTTAACTTGGAACAATCCTGGTCTTGCTAATTTCCAAGAATACAGGATATATGGAGGACTTTCTAATAATCCTACCAATTTATTAGCTACCATTACAGATCAAACTACTTTAGCTACTACTCTGACAGGTCTTACAAATTGTCGCTTGAATTACTTTAGATTAGTTCCTGTTACGCTTACAGATGTAGAATCCCCCTGCGAAGGAACAGACACAGCTACTCCTACAAATGGCGCAATTCCTACTGCAATGAATCTTACAGCAGCAACTCCTATAACATCACCATCTCCAAATGGACAAGTTACACTTACTTTTGATGCAAGTGGTGATCCAGAAATAAGACAAATACGAGTATATAGATACCGTAATGGCGACCCTGTACCTGTTACCCCATCGGTTACATTTACATCTGGTATTGATGCCACTACTACCTCAGTTGCAGTAGCTGGTTTATTTCCTTCTCCTCCTTCTACTTGTTTCAGAATTACACAAGTAAATGCTTGTGGAGAAGAAAGTCCTATTTCTGGAGAACAGTGTGCCAGTATTACTGTTCAGCCAGAAATTTGTAATAATGGTTTAGATGATGACGGAGATGGAAATATAGATTGTGGCGACCCAGATTGTGCAGGAATAGATAATTGCCCTGGTTGTATTTTTCAAATTACTGACCCTGGTGAATTTCAATTATTTCAATTTAAAGTAATACCTGTAAATGGTAATAATATTGGTTATCAAACTCCTATTTTTGGAGATGTAGACGGTGATGGAGAAACAGAAATTGTAGTTTTAGGAGATAATGGAATTATTAGTGTCTTAAACCCTCGCAATGATGGGCTTCCTGATGTAGAATATACTCAAACAGGGCTTAGAAGTCCAGATGGAGCTACTAGCTTATTAACAATGGGAAATGTAGATGGAGATGCTTTTATCGAATTTTTCTATGTAACAAGTAATGCCAATTCTCCTGTTGTTTGCTATCAATATGTTCCGGGGGTAGGCTTTCAACTGGAGTGGGCAAGTGATGACCCAGCCATCAATCCTATTGCAGCAAGAAGAGTATCGAATACTGATAGAGCCAATACAAACTTAGCTGACTTTAATGAAGATGGTATTCCAGAAGTCTATACAGGAGGTACTATTTTTAATGCTCAAACAGGAGAATGGCTAGGCTATGTAGGAGCAGGAAATCCAGATGGAGACCCAAGAGATACAGGTGATCCTATCTTTCAAATATCTAATGCTGCTGATGTTCTCTCATTAGCAGACTGTGGTGGAAATGCAGATTGTGCAGGGTTAGAATTATTAGCAGGTAATGTAGTATATTCTGTAAATATTGCTACCAATACAATTACTCCTCAACGTACTTCTCCTATTCCACTTACAGGAGGTTTTAGAGATGCTGTTATGTCAGTTGCAGATATGGATAATGATGGAGATATAGATGCTGTCGTGTCTGGGTATGGTAGAGTATATGTTTGGGATATACAAAATGAAACTGAATTACTTTCCAATGTTTTTGATTTGAGGGCTTACAATGTTGGAGACTTCATCAATGGTGTAGAAGGAGTAGGAGGAAATAGTCCATATTCAGGAATACCTACTATCAACGATTTTGATAATGATGGAAAAAATGAATTTGGAGTAACAAAAGAGAGAGGGGTAGTCATGTTTAATGATGTAGATACTGCTAACATTGCTGCAAATGGAGGAAACCTCCAACCTATGTGGACATTAGCAACTTCAGACAACTCTGGTACTACTGGACTTTCTTCTTTTGATTTCTTAGGTACAGGCTTTGCAAATCTAGTGTATAGAGATGAGAATAAAGTACGTATTTTTCAAGGAGCAAGTGGAGATGTGTATTTCAATTCTCAAACAGCAGGCTTCCCTGCTTGTAATAGTGGAACAGGAATGGAAATTCCTACTATTGGAGATGTAAATAACGACGGACAAACAGAAATTATAGCTTCTTGTAATGGAAGGGTAATTATTTATCAATCCTCTAATATTCCTTGGCTACCTTCTCGCAATGTTTGGAATCAAGTAAATTATAATATTACAAATATAAACGGAGATTTGACAATCCCTGCTACTGTTTCTCCTCAAAATTTTGAAATTACAGCTCCCCCATTGAATAATTACATGGCACAGCGTCCACTTAGCAATTCTACCATTCCTTTTATTCCCTCGGCTGACATTGTGGCTTTGGTTGATGTAGATGATGGTGCAATTAATTTAGGTAATTGTCCTTCCGAAGTTACTTTTACGATAGATATAGAAAATCAAGGAGATGCAGACGTAACTGTACAATATCCAATTACATTTTATAGTAACAACCCTCAAGGTTCTTCTTGGACCCAATTAAGTAACTTTGCAATCAATGATGGTTTAGTTGTGGGAGAACAAAGAGAATATACCTACTCTTTTCCTCTAACAAGTGACCCTGCCGATGTATATGTAGTACTCAATGATGCTGGAACAAGCACACCAGGAACACCAATATCCTTGCCTAATACATCTGTTGCAGAGTGTGATTATAATAACAATTTTTTAGGTCCTTATACGGTTGCAAATTGCTTTGATCCCCTTCCTATTACACTTATTTATTTTGATGGAAAAGATCAAGGAAATAAAGTAAGACTAAACTGGGCAACAGCATCAGAAAAAGATAATGCTTATTTCGAAATTCAGCGTAGTTTTGATGGACAAGAATTTGTAACTATTGATGTTGTTCAAGGACAAAAATTTTCTACTCAAACAAGAGAATATCAAACCTACGATTATGAAAATTGGGCTGGAACAGCTTATTACAGACTAAGACAAGTAGATACAGACGGAACTCCTACATTAAGTAACACGATTGTTTTCAAAAGAAATAATGATTTAGATATAAATAGCTACCCAAATCCAATTTCTTCTGGACAAGATTTACATATAGATGGATTAAGTGGAGAATGGAATGCTGTTTTGTATGATATGGCAGGAAGAAAAATCAAAAATTGGACTATCAGTTTTGATAGACAAAAATACACAACACCATTTCCAAACCTAAGAAAAGGAATGTATATCCTTCAATTAGAACCTATAAGTAATAATGAAGAAGGAAAAATTATAGAAAAAATAGTGGTAGAATAATTTACCTTTAAGTCTTATCCAAACCCTTATCAAAACAAAAAATTGATAAGGGTTTTTTATTTGCATAAAACGAAGTAGTAATTTTATTCTAATTTTTCAGTAAATTTGAATAAAAGAATTTCAAAGGTTACAAGAAATTAACTGGTAACTGCTTACTGATAACTGATAACTGAACATGTGTGGAATAACAGGAATTTTTGCCTTTAATGAAATTGGTCGTTTTTCGTTGGTGCGTTTGCAGGAAGCCACCAAAAGACTAGAACACCGTGGACAGGATGCACAACGCTTATACAATGATTTTTTTGTGGGTTTGGGGCATCGTCGTTTGTCTATTTTAGATTTGTCTTCGGCTGCAAATCAACCGATGAGTAGCAAAGATGAGCGTTATACAATCGTTTTTAATGGCGAAATTTATAATTTTGCAGCACTTCGAAAGGAGTTTTTGAGTGATTTAGACAATGATGATTTTGAGACAGAAGGCGATACAGAAGTTTTATTACAACTTTACATACGTTTTAAAGAAAAATGCTTAGAAAAACTAAATGGTTTTTTTGCTTTTGCAGTATATGACAATCAAGAACAATCTATTTTTATAGCTCGTGATAGAACTGGAATAAAACCTCTTTTGTATTATTCTGATGATGATAAATTTGTTTTTTCTTCTGAAATGGTGTCTTTAATGGCATATCGTTTTCCTAAAAAAATAGACTGGGCAAGTCTTCGGTTGTATTTTTCGCTACATTATATTCCTGCTCCTCATACTATTTTTGAAAATGTCTATAAACTTCCTGCTGGACATTATCTCAAAATAAAAAAGAAAGAAGTTAAGCTAGAAAAATACTACGAAGTTCCTGCAACTTACGAAAATCAAGATTATTCCTCCATTTCGTATGAAGATTCTCAAAAAGAATTAGTTAGACTTTTGGAAGAATCTGTAAAGTTGCGTTTGATTTCTGATGTTCCCATTGGTTCTTTTTTGAGTGGAGGAACGGATTCTTCTGCGATTGTTGCATTGGCTACTCGTCATACAAAACACCTCAATACATTTTCGATTGGCTACAAAGACGAACCTCTTTTTGATGAAACAAGCTATGCCAATCTTGTCGCCAAAAAATTCAGTACCAATCATATCGTTTTTACGCTTTCGAATAATGATATTTTTGAGGCAGTTTTTGATATGCTTCCTTTTTTGAGCGAACCTTTTGCAGATTCTTCGGCTATTCCGTTTTATGTTTTGAGCAAACACACCAAACAAACGGCTTCGGTAGCTCTTTCTGGCGATGGTGGCGACGAACTTTTTGCAGGTTACAATAAATACTTAGGAGAGTATAAAGTCAGAAATGCAGGTTGGAAAGAAAACTTAATCAAAAATAATTTAGGACTTTTAAAAAAATTACCAAAATCAAGAAATTCATTTTGGGGAAATAAATTCAGACAATTACACCGTTTTGCAAAAGCTGCTGGGCTTTCCAAACAAGAACGTTATTGGTTTTTGAGTAGTTTTATTGATGAACAAAACGTCCAAAATATTTTTCAATCTGATATTTTTGATTTATCAAATGAAGAAAATAAGTTTCAAAATCGCAAGAATGATTATACAAAATTCATTTCTGAAAGCAAAAAAGGCGATATAAATGAAATGTTGTACGCTGATATGAATTTACTTTTGCCAAATGATATGCTTCATAAAGCCGACCAATTTTCGATGGCGCATGCGCTAGAAGTGCGTGTGCCTTTTCTTGACCATAATGTAGTAAATTTTGCTTTTCAGATTGAAGAAAAGTATAAAATTGATTCCAAAATGAAAAAGCGAATTGTTCAAGATGCTTTCAAAACGATTCTTCCTGCTGAACTTTACAATCGTTCCAAACACGGTTTTGATGTTCCACTAGCAAAAGGCTTTCAAACACTCTTAAAACCACTTGTTGAGCAGTCTTTGGATAGAGATTTTATACAAGAACAAGGCATTTTTAGTCCTGTTTATACCGAAAATCTAAAGCAAAAAGTAAAGCAAGGCACAGATTATGACCAAAATCACGTTTGGGCATTTATTGTTTTTCAAGAATGGTGGAAAAAATATGATTTACAGAAAACGATTGAAGAAGAAGAGGAGTTTTAATTTTTGTTTTAACACAACAACAAATTGTATTTTTCGTAAATTTATAATCTACTTTCAAACTTTATTTTTACATTATTATGGCAAGATATCTCAATCCGTTTACTGATTTTGGTTTCAAACATCTCTTTGGTACAGAAAGCAATAAGAAAAATTTGATTAGTTTTTTGAATGCCATTCTTCCAGACCAAAAAATAGCTAAATTGACTTATCAAAATGTTGAACGTCAAGGAATTTCAGAAGTCGAACGAAAAGTAATCTTTGATTTGCATTGTGAAAATGAAAAAGGAGAAAAATTTATAGTAGAACTACAAAGAGCAAAACAAGATTTTTTTAAAGACCGAACACTTTATTATACTACGTTTCCCATTACAGAACAGGCTGTTAAGGGAAAGGATTGGAGTTACGAACTAAAACCTGTCTATACCGTTTCTATTCTCAATTTTAGGTTTCCAAATCCTACTACAAAAAAAGATGATACAAAAGTAAAACGCATCATAAAGCTGTCAGATATTGAAACGAATGAAGTTTTTTATGACAAACTAACGCTGGTTTATCTTCAAATGCCTAATTTCTTAAAAGAAGAACATGAGCTAGAAACGCTTGAAGATAAATGGTACTATATCTTCAAACATTTAGATATTTTAGAACAAATGCCTGCTCGTTTTAAAGAAAAAATATTTAAGAGTTTTTTTGAATCTGCCGAACTTGCCAATCTACCTCGTCCCAGTCAAATGGAATACGAAGAGAGTTTGAAGCAACTTAGAGATTTGAAAAATGTATTACAGACAGCTAGAGAAGAAGAAAGGAAAATAGCTAAACAGAATATATATAAATCAGCTAAGCAACTTTTAGCTTTAAATATACTTACTGTTACCCAAATAGCTGAAGCCCTAAATATTTCA
Source organism: Flexibacter sp. CG_4_10_14_3_um_filter_32_15 (assembly GCA_002784125.1). Lineage (GTDB taxonomy): Bacteria > Bacteroidota > Bacteroidia > Cytophagales > Bernardetiaceae > Bernardetia. The sequence continues at coordinate 2,549 of PFKD01000095.1, read as the reverse complement.
GAAGAAGAAGTTTTGAGAATAAAAAATAATCAACTATAAAAAACTAAAATTATGGAATCCTTTGAAGAACAACACGAAAGATTAAGTAAAGACTTTGTTTGGTTAGATGATTATGAAGTTCGTAATCTTCCAGATGAAGAGCGATGGGCTTACATAAACAAACGAAAACTAATCTGGGATACCTACGCCATGTGTCAAATTATTGAAACTGCTAAGAGAGATGCTAGAGAAAAAGCTCTTGAAAATGTAAGGAGAGAAATACAAGAAAAAACTAAACAAAAACTAGAGGAAGAAAAAGAGAAAGCCAAACAACAGACTTATCAAAATGTAAAAGAAGCATTAGAAGATGGTTTTACTATTGAGCAAGTCATAAAACTTTTCAAAATAAGTAAAGAGGAAGCTCTAAGAGCTAAAAATAATAAACTCTAAAAAACTAAAACGATTGAAGAAGAGGAATTTTAAAGAGTAGCTGACAGTTGAAAACTGTCAGCTACAGAATAACCTATAAAAATAACCAAAAATGACACTCAACCAAACCTTACGCACACTTTTTGAAAGAGATATACAAAGAGTAAAAACAGAAATTGAGAGCTACAAAAATGAAGAAAATCTATGGAAGCTAGAAGGCGAAATTCTTAATTCTGCTGGAAATCTTTGTTTGCATCTTATCGGAAACCTCAATCATTTTATTGGCGCAGAAATTGGAAAAACAGGTTATATCCGACAAAGAGAATTAGAATTTTCTCAAAAAAACATTCCTAAAAAAGAACTAATTGAAAAATTAGAAGAAGTTATCCAAATTGTAGATACAAGTATAAAATCATTGAGTGAAGAAGAATTACACGCTGAAACTTCCGTTCCAAAATTTACAGAAAAACAAACCAACGCTTTTTTGCTTTTGCATTTACACGCTCATCTCAATTATCATTTAGGACAAATCAATTATCATAGACGATTATTGGATAAATAAAAATCAAATGAAATTTCAAATTTTAGCACTCTCAATTTTCTTATTTCAAGTAATTACATGTAATACAGTTTTTGCTCAAAATACAGAAACCTATTACGATGATATGTCTTTCAAAACGGAAGATTTTATCTATGACCCATATATCAAAACGGTTCGGCTTTATCCGAATCAACAACCTTCACAGACTGCACAATTAGAGCAACCGATTATACCACTTTCACAGCGTATTCCTTTACTACTTACTTTTGATGAGCTGGCAAGCGATGCACGGGTATATAAAGCTAAAATTATTCGTTGTGAATCCGATTGGACAGAAAGTACACTTCCAGATATGGAATATTTGAGTGTCTATAATGATTTTTTGATACGTGATTATGATTTTTCTATCAATACGAAAGTTCCTTTTGTGCATTATAAATTTCAAATTCCTAAAGTAAAAATTTCAGGAAATTATATTGTAAAAGTATTTTATCAAGATGAAGAAAATCTAATTCTGACAAAACGATTTATGATTTTTGAGGAAAAAACAAGTGTTGCTTTTGAGCAAATTCCTGCCGTTGGTGGAGAGAGTTCGCTTGTTAGTCAGCAGTTCAAACTTTCTGTAAATTACACAGGTGTAAGTGGTGTAGTAAATCCAAACAAGCAGCTCAAAGTAGTGGTAAGACAAAATTATCGTTGGCAAACAGCTAGAAAAGAACTGCAACCGACCTTTGTAAAAGACCATCAAAAGACCTTAGAATTTAGTTCTTTGTCAGAATCTCAGCGTTTTTTGGGGAGTAATGAATTTAGATTATTTGATATTCGCACACAAAGAAAATTGGGTTGGGGAGTAGATAGTGTTCGTTATCAAAATAATGGCGACCACGTTTTTTTACAACCCGAAAAATCAAGAGCAAATCTAGCTTATGGAACTCGTTTGGAAGATTTCAACGGACAGTTTTATGTGGAAAATAGCCAAAGAGCAGAACAGTCAAGAACAGAAGCCGATTATGCGTATGTAAATTTTGTCTTAAAATCTCAAAAGTTAAGTAATGATGTTTATATCATCGGAGGGCTGACAGATTGGAAAATAAATCCACTTTTCAAGATGCAGTATATCAATAAAAATGGTGGATATTACACGGCCGAAGTTTTGCTAAAACAAGGAATTTATAATTATTTCTACACCACCGTAAATGCACAAAAACAAATAGACGAAACTGTTTTGGAAAGCAATTATTGGCAAACTGAAAATGCCTATGATGTCTTTATTTATTACCGTCCGATGAGTAGTAGAACGGATTATTTGGTGGGTTATCGTAAGATTTGATTACTCCTCAAACTCACAAATCATTCCTGCCACCAGTTTATAATACCAGTATTTGTGTTCTAAGTAGTCAGACACAACTCTATACTGACTTTTTTGTATCTTTGTGTTGTGCAAGGAACAAGACGTTTTATTAAGCTCACTACTGAGCAAGAAAGAAGCCTTAAAATTAGGTTGGAAAACAGGCAAAAAGGCAACTTTTCGTCATCGTTGTCATTATGTACTGTACCCTACTATTTTTAAACACAGAGTTCACAGAAAAACACAGAGAAT
>PFKD01000310.1 GCA_002784125.1 Flexibacter sp. CG_4_10_14_3_um_filter_32_15 | reverse complement strand
TTTCAAAAACGGTATTTATGTAGGGACAATGCATGCATTGTCCCTACTAGAATGAAAATAACAGAATAAAATTTCGTTCCATAAACAATTTACGAAAGTCCTAACAAAAACACTTTACCTCATTTTCTTAAAATGAACCACTCCAACTACTTTTTTATAAAGTTACTTTTTATAGCTTGTTTTTTAGCTTTCAGCCTATTTCCTTTTTCAGTTTTGAAGGCACAAACCGATGACACACCTATCATTCAAGACCCTTTACTTGAAATTGAAACTGTGCCTAGTATTTCTTCGCTAGATGTTGAAGATACACTTTCTTTGGCTGAAGTGTATGAAGTGATTTATCAATACCACCCACTTATTCAGAAGGCAAAATTAATTCCTGCCCTTGCCATTCAAGACATCAGAAAAGCAAGAGGCATGTTTGACCCAACTGTGATGGGCGAATGGACAGAAAAACAATACAAAGAAACGGATTATTACCAAAAACAACTCGTAGAATTAAAAGTGCCTACTATTTTGGGTTTTGATTTGAAGGCTGGATATGAAAATAATTCGGGTGTTTACTTGAATAATGAAGCAACTGTACCCTCAGAAGGTCTTTTTTATGCAGGAATTGAACTTCCTTTGCTGCGAAATTTGATTTTTGATGAACGAAGAGCAACACTTCGAAAAGCACAAGTTTTTGCAGAAATGGCACAAGCCGAACAGCAAAAAGAAATCAATAAGCTATTTTTTGCAGTTGCAAAAGCGTATTGGGAATGGAATGCCTCTTATGAGAGTTTGAAGGTAGCCGAAGAAGGCATTGAAGTAGCCGAATTTAGATTTAAAAGTGTAAAAGGTGCGTATCAATATGGAAAATACCGTGCTATTGACACCACAGAGGCACTCATGGAACTGCAAAAACGAAAAGTAGAACGCCTTCAAGCTCTTGTAGATTTTGAAAAAACTCGTCTTGCTCTTTCGGGTCACGTTTGGTCAGAAGATGGAGAAGCTCTATTTATAAAACCGACTATTGCGCCCTCAAGTATGGGAAGTCAGATAGAAAAATTTGACCTTCAAAGTATGCTTGCAACGGCTGCCGAATTTCATCCAGAATTAGTAAAACAAAATTTCAAACTCAATACACTCAAAATAGACAGAAAATTATATCAATATTCATTGATACCTCAATTAGATTTGTCTTACAAACCCATTCTTTATCCACGGACAGCCGATAATTTGGCATTACAAGAAGATTACAAATTTGGGTTGAGGCTTTATGCACCTCTATTTTTGAGGAAAGAACGAGCTAGTTTTGCTATGGCAAAAATCAAAATTCGTCAGCAAGAATTAGATTTGAATTTTACGCAGCGAGATATTCAGATTGGAGTTGAGCAGGCATATATTCAAGTCAATCGTTTGGCACAAATGGTAGAGTTACAAAGAAAAAATGCAACAAATGCCCTTGTTTTGCGTGATGGCGAACAGACACTTTTCGAACTCGGTAGTAGTAATGTTTTTATGATAAATTATAGAGAACGTTATTATCTTGATGCCAAACAAAAACTCATTCAATTAGAAATGAAATATGCAAAAGCAAAAGCAGAATTACTTTGGAATGCTGGACAAAATGAATTTGTGGATTTGAGAAATCAAGATTAAAATTTTATCAAAAAATTTTATCAGAATTCACCTTTTCTCCTTCTCATTTTACGTCTTTCTTTGCGTTCTAATTTTTTGAGTTCTCGTTTGCTCATGGCTGCTAATTGATCTAAACGCTTTTTGTGTTCGATGGCTTCTTCTAGTGAAATATCTTTTTCTAAAGTATGAATTGTGCCTTTTGTTTGTATGGCAATATCCCAATATTCTGGACGGATAAGGTCAATTTCTTCTGTTCTTGCAATCAAAATATGAACAGGGGTTTCAGATTCTGTAAGCTGCTCTAACAATTTTATATCTCTAACGGCTGCCATATTGTCAGCAATCAAAACTAATGCTTTTGCTTCTGGATAGTTTTTTTGTGCATAAATCAAGGCTTCAATATCGTTTTCTGGAAAATCTCCTCCTGTTCCTGCTGCTTTTGATTCTTCCATCATTTGTAAGGCTTCATCTGTATTTCCTGTTTTGGTGGCATAAATTCCTCCTGTACTTCCAATTTTTTTTTCTTTGTTGGGCGTGTCATCTCCATCATTAAAAAAGACAAAATTCTGAATTGAAGAAGTATCACTTTGTGAATTTTTCTGATTGTGCCATAACAAAACGGGCGTTGCAAAATGATACATACTTGCCGTCCAATCACAAACCACGACGACATCTTTCCAATCTTGACGGTCAAAAACTTGATAAGTAGAGTTAGGTTTTGGTTTGCCTTCTTTTATAAAAGTCGCTTCTTCTGATTCATCATTATAAGCAAAAGTAGGAACTGGAATTTCTGGCTTTTGTGGTACTTCTGGCTTTTCTGGTGTTTCATTATTTTCAGTTTTTTCTACTTTTTTCTCTTCTTTCATTTTATAATACACCACAAAACCATGATATAATTCTCTTGCCTGTGAAGCTGTATTAACAACATGTGCTACAAATTCCCATTCAACGTTAGCTTTAAATAATTGAGGAGCAGTTTTTTCCAGTTCTTCCAAACGAGCCATATTCAGTTTTCGCTGCTGAATTTCTTGAAAATTATTTGTTTTTGGGTATTTTGAATAGACAAGTTCGACACGGTAAATTTCCACCTTATCAAGTAATTTTGAATGTGAAGTATTCGTAACGGCTATCTTTCCAAAAGCTGTTGGAAATAAAAAAGTACCTTCTACGGCAGTTGCTGGGTCATAATCTCGTGTTTCTCTTGTTTCTGCTTTTCCCATAACAAGACTGGCAGATTGTGCAAAAACAGAAAAAGAAGTAAAAACAAAAAGGCAAAGTACAAGTAGTTGCTTCATAGAGAAATTTTTTAAGCCCCTTAGGGGCTTGACTTGAACGAAAGTATTTTTATTATAAAAACGAGTTTATTTGATATTCCTTATCAAATAGAATTATTTTTTAGTAATTATTCACAAAATTAAGCTATTCAAATGGTAAAAGGCGTAACTAAAACAGAAAACCACTCACGTTTGATAGATTTTAAAGAAAAATGTACGTAATTCGTTGATAGAAATTTAATATTTATAATTACACTATGATTACTCGCTCTACCCTTCTGCATCTTCGCATTCCTTTCTCAATTTTTTTGATGCCTGTTTTTTGTTTTGCAGCAAGTCAAGCTGTTCATCTGACGTGGCACATGTATCTTATTGTATTTGTAATTTTGCATATTTTCGTTTATCCTGCCAGTAATGGGTTTAATAGTTTTTACGATAAGGACGAGGGCAGCATTGGAGGGCTTCAACATCCACCGAAAGTAAATCAAGACTTGCTCACAACTTCACTTATTTTTGATATAATTGGACTTTTTTTTAGCTTCGTTTTTGTGAATTGGCAATTTACTTTACTCGTTTTTATTTATGGATTGATGTCAAAGGCATATAGCCACCCAAGTATTCGGCTAAAAAAATATGCGATTGGAGGTTGGCTGACTGTTGGAATTTTTCAAGGAGCTTTTACCTATTTGATGTGTGTTCTTGCTTTTGAAAAGGATTTTTTGACTAACTTCAATGGTTTTGAGGTATTTTATCAACAAAGACATCTTTTTGCTGCTGGTTTGATTTCCGTTTTACTTTTGGGTTCGTATCCCATGACACAGATTTATCAGCACGAAGAAGATTCAAAACGAGGCGACAAAACCATCAGTTTGCTTTTAGGTATTCGTGGAACATTTATTTTTACCATTCTATTTTTTGGAATGGCAACAGTAGGATTTTATTTTTATTTTTCTATTTATCAATACGAATTTTACTTTTGGCTTTTTCAGGCTTTTCTTTCTCCTGTTTTGCTTTATTTTGTTTATTGGACATTTATTTCGTGGAAAGATGCTTCACAGGCTAATTTTCAAAGAACCATGCTTCTGAATGTTTTGTCTTCATTGAGTATGATTGCTTATTTTACGGTGATTACTTTGATGTAAATAAATTTAGAAGTTAGATTTCAAAAGTAAGAAGTGAAATACAGAATACATTTCAAAAACGAAAAATCTAAACAATTCCAATCTCCCTAGAATGCAACATGGCTTGTTCACTTTTCAAGAAATAACAGGTCTTTACGTTCAGACTTTCAAGGTTTTGAAGAATTTTTTGTGTACTATTTTTTTGTTTTTTTTGAGTCTGACGAATATAAATCGCTTTTATATTTTGAGGAAAAGTCTTACAAATTTGTTCGTAAATAGTAGGGTCAGCTTGAGAGTCGTCGCCTAAAAGTACAAACTTTAAATGAGGATAAAATTCTATAATTTCTTTTATTTTTTGGAATTTATGATTGTGGCTACCACGTCCTGTAAAAAGAAAATCAGAAAGACTTGTTTTGATAGTTTTGAGTTTGATGACGGCTTTGGGAAGGCGATGAATTTTGGTAAAATGTTCGATAAAATTATACAAATTCCATTCACTACTAGAAACATAAAAAAACGCATTAGTTTCTCCATTTTCTTGCCCTGCTTTGCTAAGCTGTTGATAATGAACTGTTACATCTTCAAATATTTTTCTATCATTTACATTTCTCCACAACAAAACATAGAGTTTTTTGAATAAATTATTGGTATGAGAAATCAAAAAAGTATCATCAATATCAGAAATAAAAGCTAACTTTCCATCGTAAGGACGCAAAATTTCAGTTGTTCGTTTGACAGATTTTCCTTCATGATTTAGTTCTACTTCCATTTTTTTCCATCCACTTTCAGCATTGTCTTGAAATGTAGTTTGTAGAGGAATAGAAAAACGAAAATAGCCGTCTTTGAGCGTTTTGGTATGTATTTTTTTGTTATTGTAATGAAGATACACATCAGCATTCGAAATGGTCTTTCTTCTGAACGTTCTCAAGACAGAATAAGCATGTTTGAATTTTGTTTTTTCGCTTAAAGGCACAGGCGATTTCTTAAATACGTGTCCAAAAATAACCAATAATTTATCACTTGCGTATCCTCTATATACTTTCAAATCAGCTTTTAATTTGGTTTTTGTTTTGGAATGTAAGTCAGAGTTCATGTTTTTTTCTTGATTTTTTTGAATTTAATTTCTTTCCTTTATAACAAGTAAATCAGAATGTAGTTTGTATATATAAAAAATAAGCACTACGAATTTATGGAAAACATACCGAACAACACAATTTTATTAATCATAAATCCTTTGGCTGGAGGAACAGAAAAAGACACCGAACTACAAATCATCAAAAATTATATAGAAAATAAAAACTATAATTTTGCTTTTTATCAAGGAACAGGAAAACAAGAATATGATAAAACACAAATTATTGAATATTATCAAAAATACAAACCTCAAAAAATAATCATTGCAGGAGGCGACGGAACAGTTAAGTTTGTCATCGAAACACTTTTTGATGAAGATATTATTTTTGGTATTTTGCCTATGGGTTCTGCCAATGGGTTAGCCAAAGATTTGGATTTGCCCAATGATTTAGAAGCCTGTTTGGAGATTGCATTGCAAGATAACTTTAAAATGGTAGATAGTATTCTGATAAATGGAATGAAAAGTTTTCACTTGAGCGATTTAGGGCTCAATGCCGAGCTTGTCAAAAAATACCATCAAAGTAAAATACACGGAAAATTAGGCTATTTTTTACAAATGTTTCCTACTCTTTTAGAAAATCAAAAACCTTTTCATGCTCTTATTTCTACTGAAGATACGCAGATTGATACCTATACAAAAGTAATTTTGATTGCCAATTCTAGTAAATATGGAACGGGTGTAATTGTAAATCCAGTAGGAAAAGTAGATGATGATATTTTTGAGATTGTCATTTTTAGAAATTTAGATGTATTGCTTATTCTCAAAATTTTGTTTGGATATTTGCCTTTAGAAGACAATACTATCAAAATTATCAAAACCAAAAAAGCAAGTATTCAAACTGATATTCCGATTAGCTTTCAAATAGATGGCGAATTTTGTGGAGAAGTGCAACAATTAGACATAAAAATGGAAACGCAAAAAATCAAAATTGCAACACCGAGATAAAGTAAAAAATTAGATTTTAGAAATTAGAATTGAAAACCAATACTGCAAATTAAATTAAATTGTGTTGTTTTTACTTCTAAATTCTGAAATCTACCTTATCAATTTATTAAAACGCTGACTTTTTGACACGTTTTTTAAACAACAAATCATTTCTTTGCTTATCTTTGAAAGAAATTTGTAGTGCTTCTCCTGCCAAAAACACGTAAAACTTGACTATGATAGACGTTCAACCTATAAAATTACGTTTCGGAATTATCGGACATTCTCCTTTGCTCAATCACGCCATAAAAGTAGCTGCACAAGTAGCTGGTACAGATATGAGCGTTTTGATTACAGGCGAAAGTGGAACAGGAAAAGAGTCATTTTCAAAAATTATTCATCAGCTTAGCACACGAAAACATTCTACTTTTATCGCCATCAACTGTGGCGCAATCCCTGAAGGAACAATCAATTCAGAGCTTTTCGGACACGAAAAAGGCTCTTTTACAGGAGCAGCAGGAACACGAAAAGGATACTTTGAAGAAGCCGACGGAGGAACAATTTTTTTAGATGAAATTGGAGAAATGCCTTTAGATACACAAGCAATGCTGTTGAGAGTGTTGGAAAATGGAGAGTTTATAAAAGTAGGTTCTTCGAAACCTCAAAAAACGGATGTTCGTGTTGTGGCAGCCACAAATGTGCGTTTGGTACAAGCTGTCGAAGAAGGAAAGTTTAGAGAAGATTTGTATTATAGATTGAATACTGTTCCGATTTTTGTTCCTCCATTGAGAGATAGAGAAGATGATGTAGAGTTACTTTTTCGTAAATTTGCAGGCGATTTTTCGGAGCGTTATCGTAGCAAACCGATTATTTTGGATGATGAAGCCAAACAAATTTTGCTTTCTTATCCATTTCCGGGGAATGTACGTCAGCTCAAAAACTTGGTAGAACAAATGTCTGTTTTGGAAGGCGATAACCGACATATTGATGCCGAAATATTGAGAAGTTATTTACCTAAAAATGCGCCACGAGCAAATACACTTCCTGCTCTTTCTGGCAACGAAAAAGCAAAAGATAATTTTTCTGAAAGAGATTTATTGTATAAAATTTTGTTCGAAATGCGTAGGGACGTAACCGAACTCAAGCAACTTGTTTTGAGTATTTTGGAAGGACAAGGAAGTGCAGGAATGCTTCAAAAATACGAACACCTTTTTGATGATGTAAGTAAAAATGGTGATTCTTATTCTGATGAAAAATCCAATTTGCCTTTGTATCTCAATCCATCTAATTCAAATTCTGTTAATTATAATCAAGACCCGCAAGATGATGCTGCCATAGAATATGCCAAAGAAGTAGAAGAGGAAAATGAGCCAGAACCGGAAGAAGAAGAAACGCTTTCTTTAGAGAAAAAAGAAAAAGAAATGATTATTAAGGCATTAGACAAAAATAATAATCGTAGAAAATATGCAGCCCAAGATTTGGGAATTTCGGAGCGTACTTTATACAGAAAAATAAAACAATATGAACTAGATAAATAATGGTTAATGGTTAGTTATTAATGGTTAATTGAATTTCAATACTGTTATGAAATTGATAATTTTGTGAATTGGATTTATATCGCTCGTGGGGACACGAGCAATGGAAAGGTTTGATTTAACCGTTGCTTGTGTCCCCACGAGCGACATGTTCACAAACAAAAATGATAAATAAATATATAAATAAAGTCTTGATTTTCAGCTTGATTCTTTTTTTGTCAAGCTGTGCAGGTGCGTCTATCTTAAAACTCAATGGAGGAACGATTGATTATACCAAAATCAAAACACTTTCTATTCAGCCTATTTTGAATGATGCAGGACAAGGCCCACCAACAATTACAATTAATGCAACTGAAAAATTGCGTGAGTTTTATCTTCGAAACACTCGTCTATCGCTTGTACAAGCAAGTGGAGATATGCAGCTTGAAGGAAGAATTGTAGGCTATGAAGTAATTCCTGTTGCCCCACAGGGAGGTTCACAGGTTGCTACCATTCAGCGTTTGCAAATCAAAATGGAAGTTACTTATTACAATGCTGTGGAAGAAGACCAGTCTTTTGACGATAAAGTTTATACACAATTTGAAGATTTTGAGCAAAATCAAACGCTTTCACAAGTAGAAGAACAATTAGTAGAAATTATTTTGGATAGAATTGTGTTCGATATTTTTAATGATACAGCAGGAAATTGGTAGAATTTCAATTTTTTGATTCAATTGAACAGGGTTTTTATAAAAATGGCTTCGTAGTACAATGGATAGTGCGTGAGCTTCCGACGCTCAAAATTTAGGTTCGATTCCTAACGAAGCTACAATAAAAAACCGAATCGTTTGCATTAAGCAAATTATTCGGTTTTTCTAATTTACAAATTTATTTTTTTAGGTAAGTTGTAATTGAGTAAATCCTCCATCGACGATAAGTTCTGTGCCGAGCATATAAGAAGCATCATCAGAAGCTAAAAATAAAGCTGCTTTAGCCACTTCTTCGGGCTGTCCGATACGTTTCATTGGATTTTGAGAAGCCAAAGATTGAATCATTCCTTGCACTTGATCTGCTGAAAGTCCTGGCATATCTAAGATAGGAGTTTTGGTAACCCCTGGGCTAACCATATTGATACGAATGTTGCGTGGAAGTAATTCAGTGCTAAGTGTTCGGGCAAGTGAACGTAATCCAGCTTTACTAGAAGCATAAGCACTCAATGAATGCTGTCCAATTTGATTCGAAATAGAACCTGTAAATACAATCGTTCCTCCGTTATTCATCTCTGGTAAGGCTGCCTGAATCAAAAAGTAAGGTCCTTTGAGGTTGATAGCAAAAACTTCATCATACATTTCTTCGGTCATTTGATCGATAGGAGCTGCCTTAGCAATACCTGAATTGATGTATAATATATCTATTTTTCCAAAAGTTTTTACTGTTTCTTTTATCAATGCTTTACGGTCAGCAGCTACTGAAATATCAGCTTTTATGCTACGTACTTTGTCGCTAGCGAGTTCTTTACAAGCCTTTTCTAATTTTTCTTCTGTACGCCCACTAATCATAACTTTTGCACCTTCAGCCAAAAATAAACGAGCAGCAGCTAATCCGATACCACTACCACCACCTGTGATAATACAAACTTTATCTTGAAATCTTGACATAATTAAAAGAGTTTTTTATAGGATAAAAATTTACGAAACGCAATATATAAAATATTCGATTCTTTGTGGATAAGTTTCGAGCTTTTATTTTAAAAAAAATAAGTAGTATATAATTTGATAAAAACCTTTTTATATAACTCAAACACACAAAATACAACTAAAATTACGTAAAAATAAAATCTTAAACACCAATTAAGTAAATTAACAATTATTTACTAAAAGAACTGTAAAACAAATACATGTTTTTTTTAACTAATACCTACACAAGTACTGAATACAAATATTACCATTAGTTTCTAACAGAACAAATAACTAAATTTATTGTATATATTAGAAATAATCAATATTGCTCTACTCTTTTATATAAGATAAGTACAAAAAACACATACTATTCCAATTAATCCTAATTCCTCTACTTTAAAAACACTACAACCATGGAAGTTTACAAAAGCGAGTATCAAACAATTAATTTTGATGAGAATACATCTATACTATCAAAATCTTGGACTACAAAAACAGATGATATTGATGAAGCTACCTTTTCTGCTGAGGTAAATAAAATAGCAGAGTGCGCCGAAAAACACAACGCCAAATACATCTTAGACGATACACGAGATTTTTCTTTTACTATTACCATTGAGCTACAGAGCTGGGTTGATAATGAGGTTTTTCCTCGTTTCATAGCAGCAGGGCTTAAAAAATATGCTATTATCGTATCAAAAGAATTTATTTCACAGCTTTCTATTGAACAAACTATGGAAGGCAAAAAAGGAACTCAAACCTTTGAAGTATTATATTTTGATAATATAGAAGAAGCTCAGCGTTGGATTGAAAACTCATTATCTTCTACTGCAAATGCCTCTTAATTTTACTTTACCAAAGAAGTAATACACAATCTGAATAGTTTGTTCAAATCAAACTATTCAGTTTTTTTAGTAAAAAAAATTATTCTTTCAAATCCTTCCAATACCAATCAATCGCTTCTGTAAGTCCTTTTTTGAAGGAATATTGAGGAGAATAACCAAGTAGTTTTTGCGCTTTTTCAATCGAAGCCAACGAATGAGGAATATCTCCTTGACGATTATCTCCATAAATTGCTTCTATATCAGCAATTTTAGAATCGTATTTACTAAGTAATGAACGCATCAGTTCGAACATTTCTTTTACTGTTGTTCGCTCTCCAAAAGCTACATTATAGACTTGATTTATTGCATCTGGATTTGTCGTGGTGGCAGCTAGTTCATTAGCTTGTAAAACATTTTCTATGTAGGTAAAATCCCTTGAAAAATCGCCTTCTCCAAAAATAGTAGGCTGCTTGTGTTCCATCAAAAGACCAATAAATTTAGGAATAACGGCTGCATACGCACCATCAGGACGCTGTTTTCTACCAAAAACATTGAAATAACGCAGTCCGATAATCTCCAAACCATACAAATCTGAAAAAACATTTGCATAAAGCTCGTTTACATATTTCGTAACTGCATAAGGCGAAAGAGGACGACCAATATTCTCCTCTACTTTTGGAAGTGCTTTATGGTCGCCATAGGTAGAAGAACTGGCTGCATAAACAATGCGTTTTATTCCTGCATCTTTTGCAGCTACCAAAACATTTACAAAACCCGAAATATTTACATCATTTGAAGTAATTGGGTCTGCAATCGAACGTGGAACAGAACCTAATGCAGCTTGATGCAAAATCAAGTCGACATCAGCAACAGCTTTTTTACAATCTTCTAGGTTTCGAATATCGCCTTCAATGAGCGTAAAATTTGGGTTTTCTAAAAGATGTACTATATTTTCTCTTCTTCCCATCGAAAAATCATCCAAACAAACGACTTTATTATTTTGAGCTAGAAATTTTTCACACAGATTTGAGCCAATAAAACCAGCTCCTCCTGTAATGAGAATGGATTTTGATGTGAGTTTATTTTTTTCCAAAAAGATATAAATTTAAAAGTTAGAATTCAGAAATTAGAATCAAATGCAATTTAATAAAATTAGAAGTTAAAACTCAGAGATATAAAAGTCATTAGGTACTCTGACTTTCAATTCTAAAATCTAACTTCCTAATTTATTGAGTTACTGATAACTGTTTAGGTAGTTGAATTTCAAAACTTGTTCCTTCGCCTAGTTTGCTTTCTACCAAAATTTGTCCGTTATGTTTTTCTATAATTCCGTATGTAATAGACATTCCTAGCCCTGTTCCTTCTCCTACATTTTTGGTTGTATAAAAAGGTTCGAAAATTCGTTTTTTTACTTCTTCGCTCATTCCAGTTCCATTATCAGTAATTATCAAAGTAATATAATGTTCTGCATTTTTAGTTTTGATAGTTAATAAGGGAGTTTTTGATTCTATATTTTGTTTTTTCTGTGTTTCTTTTTGTTCGATAAGTGCTTGAATGGCATTACTACAAATATTCATCAAAACTTGATTGAGCTGCCCTGGATAACATTCTATAGGCATGATAGAAGAATCTAATTCTCTATTAACAACAATTCCATTTTCTTTTATTTGATTTCTTAGAAGAATAAGTGTTGTCGAGATATGGTCATTAATATGTGTTTTTCGGATTTCTTCTTCATCCAACCTAGAAAAATTACGCAATCCTTTCACAATCTCAAAAGTACGCATCGCACCAATTTGAATATCTTTGATTAATGTTCTTGTTTCGTCTATTAGTTCGTCGTATTCTTCATATAATTCCTCATCTATATTTTCTTTACTAGTCCAAGATAAAAGTTCTTCAATATTAGTATGAAGTGCATCCATTCCTGCATAGACAAAATTAATTGGATTGTTTATCTCGTGTGCAATTCCTGCTGTAAGCTGTCCCAAACTTGCCATTTTTTCGGCTTGAGTTAGTTGTGCTTGTGTGGATTTTAGTTCTGTAATTGTAGTGGCAAGTTGTTCGTTTACTTCTCGTTCTCTTTCTAAGGTATGTTGTAATTTGGATTTTGCAGCAGCTAATCTCTCATTAGTGAGCTGCATTTCTTCGGCGTATTTTCGGAGTTCTTTTTCAGATTCGGCAAGGTCTTCTACTTGTTTTAAGAGTTGTGCTTCTGTGTATCTCAACCGTGTACTTCTCTCTGCGATAAGCTCTTCAAGACGTTCTCTTTGATTCATCAATTCTTGATTCATCGTTAGTAATTCTTCTTGATTTTCTTTAAAAGAACTATCTTGGTCTTGCAAAACATCATTTTGTTTATTGGCTTCTATGAGCAAATTTCTTAGCAAATCTTCACTTTGGCTCACCATTCGCATCGCCGTAGCTACAATCAATAAATTCATACATACTGCCATTACCCAAATCACAATTTTGAAAAAAACAGCCGTAGAAGGAGGCATAAAAATACTTAGCTCTGAAAATCCTTTTGGTAAAAACTCTATCCAGCCCAAAATTGCACCAAAAGCAAGCAAGAAAAAAAGCTGTAAACTTTGTTCTTGATTAGAAAATAGCATAGTAATAATAATACTAATCGGCAAGATAAAGGCTCGCATAGCAGGTTCTCTATTAAATACCAAAAAGAAAATAAAATGGGCTATAATAATCTGAAAAACAAAAAATAGTTTGGCTAAATCTATCTTGTGAAATTTATTAAAAATCAAAGGAAAAACAAAACCCAAAAACACAAAAAAAGTATTGATAGCTAAGTCTGTTGTCCAAAATGAATTTAATAAAAACAAGCCAATTATGCCTACCAAAAAAACGGCTGACAAAGAAAGGCATACCAAATTGATAAGCCTCACTCGTGCTGCTTGTTGGGTGTCCATAAAGTCAGTTACACCCCAGTTGATGCTATTTTGAATATAATTAAATATAAGTATAAATGATTAGCAAGTGATTGTATAATTACTATGAATAGGGTTCTACAAAAATGGTATCAGATAAAATAATAAATTTACATTTGCTTCTAAATTTGACTTTACTATTTTATCTCCATCAAGCTACTGCTTGTGTCACTAAATCAGTAAGGTATCTTATTTTGTGCTTATAACTTTTAATA
>PFKD01000247.1:3045-16144 GCA_002784125.1 Flexibacter sp. CG_4_10_14_3_um_filter_32_15 | reverse complement strand
TATTTCAAACAAAAAAAGAGACCCGTTTATGATACCTAAATCAACTAGGTAAGAAAAGGGCTTTAAATATTTAGAATATCGACCTTGTTTAGATGGGCTCAATTTATTTTTATATGTGTTTTTTAAAAAACTTTGTGTTCGCTTTTAAACAACGCTTCTTTAAAAAGCGTTTTAAAATATTCAAAAGTAATCTTAATACCTTCTTCTCTTTCTACTGTTGGTTGCCAATTTAATAATTTTAACTCGGTTCCTTCTCATTTAACTTTTGATGACCAACAGATTCAATTAACAAAATTAAAGGATTAACATTAAAATTATGCTTTCTTTTTCGGAAACATTTAATAGTCTCTGAAAAGAAACCAATTTTAAAAAATCTTTGCTTTTGCAATAATCTGTCTATAGTGGTATTCGTATTCATTTGAAGTTGAAAGCCTTGAGATTTGAAGTCTAAAAGTTCTACTGTTTATTCTATAGAAAGCCTAAGCCATTTGGTTCTGGATACAGTGGTTGATAGATTCTTAGTGTTTTATTCCATTGATAAGGATATATATAACAAACTGCTGCTGTATAAATAAATTGTGTGATATTTTTAATAGATTAGTCGATTCTTATTAAAGTTAGTATCTTTCATCCAATTTGAAATTCCTCCTTCTAAACCAAACTTTAAAGTGTATTTATTGTTTAACTTATATCCGTTTATGTTATTCGAAATCATTAATTTTTTCACTCTATCTGGATGAATCCCTTCTTTTTTAGTAAACAAAAAAAGGAACTTAGCTACATAAAGCAAAAACAATGAAGGTAGTTTCATTTTTGGTTTACTCAAATCTCCTTGTTTACTTATTACTTTACAAATGTTTTCCACAGAAGGTGCTGGTTCATATGTCATATTATAAAGGCAAACTCCAAGTGGCTCTTTTTCAACCATTCGAAACATTACATCTACAAGATCCTTAACATAAATACAGGCTTTAATAGTATCCTTTCTTCCAGGATAAAAAAAAGTTCCTTTTGAAATTGAATTTATCAGCCTTGTAAAGTTTCCTTTTTCAAATTCCCCAAACACTACACCAGGCCTAACAATAATTAACTTTCTGTTATACGGTTCTTCAATTTGCCATAATTTATGTATATATTCAGCAGAAAGTTTGGATATCCCGTATGGAATATCTGGCATTGGAATTGATGTTTCCGATTTTTGTTCTTCATAAGTGCCATAAGTGGCTATTGAACTTGTAAAAACAATAATAGTTATATTATGTTTTCTTGCGTAATTACAAACATTTTCAGCTCCTAACAAATTTGTTTCAAAATACTCATTTGAAGGGTGTCCAGGAGTACGGTGTACTGCTGCTAAGTTAAAAATAACATCATTTGATGATGGGGTATAATTTGTGGTAATAGCTCTTCTAACGTCTATTTTTTCAAAATTATTGATTGCTAATCTTGGAGAAGCAATATCAAAAATAATTGGCTCGCTATTTTCTTTTTCATTAATTAAATACGTTAAATGATGTCCTATAAAACCACTTCCTCCAAACAACAAATAATTGCTAGTCATTGTATAATAAATTTTTTATATATGTTTATTCAATATTGAAATATTCTTTCAGTACTATTTTTAAACAGACTTATTTCCTACTGCTTTAAAATAAAAATGTACGATTAAAAACCCCACCATCATAATAATACTTAAAAAAATGCTTTTCTTTAAAAAGAATCGATAAAAATTAAAATTCTCTTTAACTAATAAAAATTTGTTTTTACTCAAAGATGATGTGTTAGATGTGCGATAGTAAGCAAGTGGTTTTGGTAAACAATAAGCAACCTTTGTTTTATTTAAAATATTAAACCACAGGCCCCAATCTTGTCTTTTTCTATAATCAGGCATATATATTTTTCCAATATCCTTTGTGTCATAAATAGCAGTCAATGTTTTAATGTAATTATTTAAAGTTATCTTAAAAGTGTTTACCTTTTCAGGAGATAGTATGATTTTTGAAGGATTATCTTTAGAATCTAATTGAAAATATCTTGAGTATGAAAAACTGATATTATTGCTTATCATAAAATCAATTTGCTCTTTTAGTTTATTCTCATGCCAATAGTCATCACTATCTAAAAAAGCAATGAATCGTTTTTTTGCCATTTGAATACCCTTATTCCGGGCTATTCCTGCTCCAGAATTTTCTTGAAAAAAAAAGAATTTTATTCTTTTATCCAAAACCGCATAATTTTTTATAATTTCTCTTGATGAGTCTGTTGAGAAATCATCAATTAAAATTAGCTCCCATGATTGAAATGATTGATTCAAAACTGATTCAATACATTGCTTCAGAAACTTTTCGCAATTATATACCGGTGTAATTATTGAGACCATCTTGATTTTAAAAATTGAAAATACATTGCAAAACTAAAACTTACCATAACTAATCCCCATTGCCTATACATTATAGATTCAAATAAAAAGTTAAACAACATGATTAAGATAAAAAACAATAATCCTGTTTCATCATGAAAACTAAATTTATTCAAAATAAGTGGAGAAACACAAAAGAAAACTAACAATAAAAATCCAATTGCTCCGGAATTGAATAGATTTTGAAGATATTGATTGTGTGTATTAAAATCATACTTAAATTTGTCATTGAAAATATGTTTACCATTCACATTACCATATCCAACCAAATAATTTTCTTTTATTAAATGGTAATAATCCTTGTAAATTTTTATTCGCGTATTGGTACTTAAATTATCCAATTCCCCCAAAGCTTTATTATCATCAAATTTAATAATTGTATGATACATATCAACAAACCGATCTTTAACATAAGAATTGAAACCTACAAAAATCACAATTAAAAAAAAGAAAGCCATAAACTTGTAACTATATTTTCTTTTAAAAAAATAAATTGCTAATAAAAGAATTAAACTAATAATTACCGCTTTTGAGGCCAACAAAAATACAACGAGAATATTTAAAATGATAAACAAATATCTTACCCATTTGCTTAAAAATGAATTAAAAATTAAAACTGTCAAAGCAAATAAAAATATTAAAGCCATATATGTTCCATGGGCATAACTATCAAGAAAACTAAAATTTGTTAATTTATGATTAAATATAGACTTGGTTTTTAATAAATTATCGCCTAAACTTGTATAAAATTTAGGTGTTTTTAAAATTACGTCTACATATTCTTGAGTACTATTTGATTCCCATCTATACAGCTTGTTTCCACTCACAAAAGATATATAAAACCACTCTTTTGATGTACCTTCTGTAAGTTTGTTTTTTAAAGAAAAACAATAATATCCATCCTTTAAAACTTTAGAATTTGCAATCATGCCTTCATGCGCAAAACCAATTTGACCATTCTTTAGGTTAAACCATGCTCCTTTGCTTTTTTTATCGTCAATTTTGCGAAGTAATACCCAAATATTTTGTTTACATGGTTTAACTTTAATATTTAATTCTCTTATTAAAGTATCGTTTTCATTAACCTTTGATATAACACCAATTTTTCTTAAGCTTGGAATACTGGATGAAGGAGGAATTGTAATTTTAAATAATGAATCATTTTTTACGTATTCTTTATCTATGATTACTTGATTCTTAAACCATTCATTTTTTAGAAATTCTTGTTGAGCAAAATAACTTTGATATCCTACTACCCAATTAACTATTATAATTAATCCTATAATTGAAACAATAACACTGCTACCCTTTAAAATTTTATAAATTTGATTTCTAGTGAAATTGGACGTGAATATGTATAATGGAATAATTAATACAATTATATTTCTTAACAAAAAATCTAATTGAAAAAAGCCAAAATAAAAATCAATAATAAACGAAATAAAAATAGAAGCATAAAACGCGATAAAGGGATATATTAATGATTTTGAAATTGTCTTTTTATTTTTAAGGAGAGCGACGTTTAATATTGTTATTAGACTAAGTATTAATAAAAAAATACTGGAAAATTTTATGGGCAAAAGCACAATAGGCATTATCAAACTGCAAATAAGCAAGTTAATCCTATTCCATTTATTCCGTAAAAATAATTTCAAACTAACCAAGAAACTCTTTTATGATAACTTTATTTTCATCCCACAAATCATCGGTGTATAATTCTCTAATGCTCTTTTTGTAATTATTAGTATTTTCTAATACTTTTCTAACGGCAAAGCAAAAACCTGTTAAATCTCCTTTATCCACAATTTCTGCTATGCTTTTATTAGAAAAAACCTCTTTAAAATTACCAACATCATAGGCAACTATTGGAGTTCCTAAACCCATTGCCGTATATGCAACGCCGCTTTGACTAATTTCTTTATAAGGCAGCCAAAGCATTGCGGATTTATTAATTTTATTAATTAGAAATTGAGTTGGAACTTCAATTGCCTGTATTTTAACCTCATCTGTAATTCTAAATTCTTCAATCATTTGATTCAATTGACTAATATATTCTGGTTTGCCTAAACCAATCACTTCAAGGCTAACTATAATGTTTTGCTCCTTTAACATTTTTACTACTTCGATAGCGTCTTCAACACCCTTGTATTTTGAGATATATCCAATCATCAAACACTTAGAGAAATTTGAATTTAATTGCCTTTCTCTGAATTCTCTAAAAAATAAACCATGATTTATTCGTAACAAATTTTTATTTGGAGCTATTTTTTTAATAGAATTCTTAATTTCGTTTGTCTGAACAGCCACATTCTTGCATGTTTTGTACAATGAATTATACCTGCCTTTTATTATAATACTATTAGAGTTATGTGGATACAGATTATGAACAATATAAATTAGAGGAATTCTTTTTTGAAGATAGGAAATTAATTGAATTTCAATGTCAATATATTTTAATAATTGTAACCATTGAATAATAATTGCATCGTATTTTTTATAATTTAATAATAACCAAAACCAATTTAAAACATAATCCAGCAACTTTATTCCTGTTTTAACACCGAGATATTGATTTGTTTTACTAAAAACATCGAGAAACATTTTTTTTCTCTTACCCAATATCTCAACTTCGCAATCTTTTCCCTTCAACCCATTTGAAAGATAATGAGTGTAAACAGAAGAAGTGCCATTAAAATCTACAACTAATATCCTTTTCATTCAAACAAAATTAACAAACATTAATCAAAAGCTGGCATCCAACGACATGAATAATTTAAATCTTCATTGCGTCTTGAAATAACCTTAGCGGGTACACCTCCTATTACACTAAAATCTTGAAATGATTTTGTTACTACCGCTCCAGCTGCTACCACACATCCTTTGCCCAAAGTTACTCCAGGCAAAATGATTGCCCGTGTGCCAATCCACACGTTATCTCCGATCTTAATTGGAGCCGTTATATATGAAAATAATGGGTCATTCATTGCGTGTTGAGCTGTAATTAAATGAACCTCTGGGGAAATAGAAACATTATTACCAATAAAAAGACTCCCTCTTCCGTCAAGATAGCATTTTCTGTTTACAGCAGTATTAGTTCCTATCTCTATATCAAATCGGTTTATAAAACAATTTAAATGAATACTGCTGCCTTTTCCCATTTTAAGCCTATATACATATTTATAAAAAAAATGACGTATAAAATAAAATGGTATTTTATTTATGATGTGGTTGGGAATATAATTACTGTAGAAATAATAAATAGTTTTCAATATTTCATAAAAGAAAGATTTCATAATACGAGATTATTAAACAAACCGAATTCCAGTTGTAATTACAGCTTTGGGGTTAAACATGATTTTCCATTTCAAATAATTCGTTAATTAAAAATTTAATAATAAATCTCTTTCTTGGTCCTTTTTTTATTTAAATTTAAACGTCTAAATTCAATAATTCACACTGCTCATTCTGGAAATAAAATGGCAATGACTTATGGCAATTTCATTAAGTTGATGTTTTTTGAATTTCTTAGCAAGCCGAATTGATTTAAGTTCGTTCAAATTCCCTTCTCTAAACGATTCCTCAGAAATAGGAATTTTCAAGTCTTCGTAAATTTGTTTGTAGTCATAAACCCTGATTCTGCTTTGAGGCTGGATAGAATTGTCAATCCATTTCCATTGTATGTCAGAAAACTGAAGGAAGTTGTAAATATTGATTGACTTATCAAAATGAGCAAAGTGATCTGACATGTCAATGAAGTGGGACATAACGCCTCCTTTTTTTTTTACAACTCTAATAAAATCTTTCAGAATAGGAATTAAATTGTCAGGGTAAATGTGTTCAAATGTGTTGTTAGAGTTCACCAGGTCAATAGAATTGTCAGGCAAGGAAAGCTTCCTAGCATCTTCAATAAGGTAAGTGATATTTAGTCTTTGAAGTATCTCATCCAAAGAAAATTTGTCGTAGTCGTTCAGAAGTTTTGTAATGGTATGAAACCTGTCCGGAAGAAAGTTAATGTAATTTTTTAATTGCCCTAAATTGTTGCACTCAACAAATTTTTGTAAGGTGATTTGTAATCTTTCTTTGGATGTTAAAAAAGAAATGTCAACCGAGAAAATCTTGTCTGAGCCAATCAAGAAAAAACTAACAGGAACAATTGGATACCACCCAGTTCCTATTTCTAAACAAGCATGAGGAATTGACTTATCAGAATAATTCTGAAATGCTTTTATGTGTTCTCTTGCGTGTCCAAGTCGATCATAGAAATAGTTATCTACAAGATTTACCCCTTTAGTTACAAACTTCTGAAAAATGTAATTGATTTTACTGCTTAATGGCAAATAAGAGATGGTTTTCTGAACTATTGCCTTCTGTTTCCACTTTTTCATTCGTGCAATTATCTGTTTTTATAATGATTAGATTGTTTCCTTCTAATACTGATTTAAGTAAATTTAAAAAATAGATAGGATAGACTAACTAAAACCTTAGGGTATCCATTATTAATTAAAGCTTTTTTATATTCTTTATGGGCTTCCATTCTAAACTTTGTACTAACTCCACCCATTCTCATATATGTTAAATGATTGCTTTTTTTAAATTTGACTCCGTTTTGTATGCATCTAAGTAAAAAATCTGAATCAATTGCAATTTTATAATTTGTATTAAACCCGCCTAATTTATCATAAGTCTTCTTCGTAAAAAAACAAGTTGTAAATGAAAAACCAAAATTCCAAATTACCTTATATTTATTGAATGTTTTTTGATAACTGCCCAGTGAAACCTTTTCATGATTTACACGATTACAAACTCCATAAACCATTTCGAGTTTATTTGGATTAAGTAATTTGACAGCATTTTCAACAGTATCTTTATCAATCCAATCATCTGAATTCAGAAAAAACACAAAATCACCAGTAGCCAATTTTAATCCTTTATTCCAAGCATCGGCTATGCCATTATCTTTTTCACTTATTAGTTTAAACGTATCTAATTTTGATTTGAATTCGTTTTCATTCTCTAAAATCAAATCTAGGGTCCCATCTGTTGATAGCCCGTCAATTATTATATATTCAATACAAGAATACGTTTGACAGAGAACTGACTTTATGGTGTCCTGAATTGTACTTATGTTATTATAAGAGGCTGTTATTATTGATACTTTTCTTGATTCGTTGGGTTTATTCATTAGGTTTTAAATCATTAACTTTTTTATTGAAAAATGTTTGATATGGCATATTTGGATCCTTGATTTTGTGTTTACTTCCAATATATAGATTTAAGAAAAAGAAAGCGAGGCATATTACAAAAACAGATTGTCTAATAAAGTAGTATTGTTTAACTTTCATTTTTAAATGTGGTATTAACAAAATTGTAAAACTTATAAAATACAAACCTCCTCTTAAACCCGCCTGACCATATTTTGATAAACTAGTCCAAATGAGAAGTCCAATATAAAAACAAAGTAAATAAAAATTATACTCTTTGTCATTCCTGTCTTTAATACTATAAATAATTGGCAAGAGAAAAAACCCCATTGTTTGAAAGAAAATTAATATTAAGTTACCCCCTTCACCAGTAATTCGACCATTAATATAAATGGCATATGTCTCAGATAATTGTCCAACCAAAAAGCCAAGTAAATTCGAACTAAAAAAACCAAGGATATATAAAAATAGAATAATTTTTTTGTTGACAAAAAAATTACCATATATGAAATAAATTGGTAGTGCCAAAAAAGCCGACTTGTGGAACATTGTGGCTAAGAAAACAAGAGCAAAATAAGGTAAAATTTTTCTTTCTTTAATATAACGATATCCGTAAAAGACAATGGCAATTGCCATATATTGACGTATCACAGAAAGAGATTGAAAAAAGAATACAGGAAAACAAATAAAAATAAAAGTTGACAAGCTAAAATCCAAACTATATTTTCTTATTGTTTTATAAAAAAGAAATATGATTAAAAAAGACGAGACAATGAAAAAAAATTGCGTAAATCCAATATCATGGGATAATATAACTAATTTCCTACTTAAAAAGGCTATTCTATTTAATTGGTCATCTAAAAATTTAATGTCTCCTTCTATTAAATGATAATACATGGTATAATCATAGCCTACATCAAAACGAACTGCGCTAAATATGAAAACAAAAAAATATGTAAGCCAATAAAAATCTAATCCTTTAACAATTTTATGCTTTCCAAGCAAAAGCATTAAATAGATTAAAATTAAAAAAATAATATAAATTAACATTTTTAGTTATCTTTTTGAGATAATTCTTTATTAGTCTCCAGTTTTTTTAATATCACTTTTGATTGTATTGGCATTGCAATCATTAATGGAAATGTGCAAATAATTGTTGCTAAAATTACTCCAGTGCTAGTTCCCAACACATTAACAAAATATATTGATAATGGAACATTAATGACTGCCCCAAAAACATATAAATACATTTGAATTTTAATTTGCCCTGTTGCGTTAATAAAAAACATATATGTATTTGTAAAACAAAAAATTAAACAATAAATTAAATTAAAAAAAACTAATCCTTTTGGCAAGAAAACAAGACTTTTACCTATCCAAAAATTTAAAATAGGATGAATAAAAAAGTAAAGAATGGCCCCTATAAAAACTATTCCTAAAAATAGAAAATTCATCTTTCTTAAATTTTTTCTTATCCAATAATAGTCCTTGTTTATCAGAGCATCAGAATAAAGACTCCAAGAAGAAGACAAAACCACACTAAATCCAACAATAAGAAACTGATATAGCCTCTGTATTATTGAATAATCAGTTACATAACTTGGGCCTAAAATATTAGATATAATAATATTATCGGTAGATAAAATTATTAATAGACTAATATTAATAATAAAGAATTTCCCTCCTAAATTAAATATTGAAGAAGACTCCTTATAATCAAAAGACCTAAATGAAAAGAATATGACTTTTTTTAATTTGAAAAAAATAACAGTAGCTATTCCAGAAAAAACCATATTCAATAGCCCATAAATTATAATAAGACCAATTAAGCTTTTTGAAAAATCAAATTTAATCCAACAAAAAACCATAATTAAATAACCTAAAAGAAAGCCAGAATTAACCAACTCAATTACATACGATTTATGAATTGCCAAATAAAGTTTTTTATAAAGACTTAAAACAAAATTTAAAACAGTAAAAAATAATGAAAAAGCTATAAATTCTTGTAAATAATTATTACTCTTTCCTGAATAATTAAGAACAGCCTGAAAGTCAAACAAAACTATAATCAGAATACCAATAATTAAAATAACAGCAGCAAATATTGAGATTAATACATATGAAGTGCTTACTATTTTGCTAGCTTTAACATGTTCATTCAATGATAGAGCTTCTGTTAATTTGTTCCTTAGCCCTTGACCGATTCCCATATCAAAGGTGAAAATCCAATTTGTGATTGAAAAAACGGTTACCCAAATCCCGTACTCAATCTTTCCTAAAAAAACAATTAAAATAGGAATTAGAACAAAATTCAAAATCATTCCAAAACATTTAAAAACGATACCTAATAAAATGTTTTTTTTTTGAATTTTGTTTCGATTCATTATATATTATCCATTTAAAATTTTAAATAAAAATTTTATTTCTTCTTGAATATTAAATTGGTGGTTTCCAACAAAAAATCCATTCTTATCTAAATATTTAGCATTTTTCATTTCCCCAAATATCTCATACTCGAAATACTCTAAAACTTTGTTTTTTGTAAAATCTCCTGACACAATCGGTCTACAATCAATATTATTATCTGTCAGCTTCTTAATAATATCTCCTCTTTTTAAGGAAGAATTTGGTTTTATAATTAAAGAAAATCCAAACCAACTACTGTTATCTAAGTTTTTTTGAATGTAAAAATCATGACTGTATTGAAAAAGATCAATAAATAATTTAGCGTTGGCTCTTCTGTTTTCTAAAAAAAAAGGTAATTTTTTAAGTTGCTCTAAACCAATTGCACCACTCATTTCAATAGGTCTAACATTATAACCTGGTAATAAAAACCTAAAGGACTCTTCAAACCATTCATCACTCTTGTTTGATATTAGATTTTCTTTTGGTAAATGTCTAGTCCAACCATGTGCTCTTAATGAAATTAGTATGTGATAAATTTCCAGATCATTTGTAGTTATTAATCCGCCTTCCATAGTTGACATGTGGTGAGAGAAAAAAGTTGAATAGGTTCCTACAATTCCAAAAGTTCCTGCTTGTTTCCCTTTATATTCAGCTCCCATTGACTCACAGTTATCTTCCATAAGAATAATATCCCTTTCACCAATGATTTTTTGGATTACATCAAAATCATTAGGGTTACCCAGTAAGTTTACGGCCAAAATCATTTTTGTTTGGTCTGTAACCGCATGCTTTAATTGTTCTAAATCGAAATTTAGAGTTTGCAAATCAATATCAACAAATTTTAATTTTAAACCATACTGATAAAGAGGATAATAAGTTGTTGACCAAGAAACGGCAGGAACTATTACCTCATCACCTCGCTTTAGCTTTGGGGTTTTTGTATAAAATAAGGCAGCTACCGCCAAAAGATTTGCAGAAGAACCAGAATTAACCATGATGCAATGTTTGCTACCAACAAACTTTGCGAAATTTTCTTCAAACTTTAATACACTATCTCCCATAGTGTACATGTTTTTGTCAATAACTGATTGAATGGCTTTTAACTCGTTATCATCCCATGTTGATGATGCTAAAGGATATTTCATTGTTTCAATATTTCTTTTCTGTAATACTCGTAAGTTTTCTTAATTCCTTCTTCTAAACTGGTTTTAGGTTTCCAACCAAGCCCATTAGCTTTACTACTATCAATAAGTTTTTGTTTCATGCCAACTGGTTTTGATATATCATGTATAAACTTTCCGTTATATCCTACTATCTTGGCTATTACTTCATAATACTCATTAATGGAGTAATCTTTGCTAACTCCAACATTAATATTCTGAGGTAACTTTTCAAGGTTTTCAATAGAAAAAAAAATAAAGTCAACTAAGTCTTCAGCAAACATAAATTCTCTTTTAGCCTTACCATCTCCCCATATATCTACACTTTTTAAACCCTGTTCTTTGGCATCATGTATTTTTTTTATAACCGCTGGTAACATATGGGAATTTTTGGGGTCAAATTTATCAAAGAACCCATACAAATTACTAGGTATAAGTGTTTTATATAAAAAAGAAGCTTCTTCCCTACTAATATATTCACACAATCTCGTTGAAAATATTTTTGCAAGTGCATAACCTTCATTCGTTGGTTCTAACTCGCCTTGCAGGACTAAATTTTCGGTTAAAGGGTTTTTGGCTGCTCTTGGATACATGCACGAGCTAGCCAAGTTTATAAACTTTTTAATATTGGTTTCTCTTGCTGCAATTAATACATTTCTTCCTATATCAATGTTGTCAACAAGAAATTTTACCGGGTTTAAAATATTAGCCTGAATTCCACCAACAATACCTGCTGCATGAATTATGATATCTGGCTTATTTAGTTTGAAATACTTCTCTACATCGCTATAATTGAGCAAATTTAATTCATTTTTTGTTGGGGCAATTATTTCATACTTTTTAGACTGTTGGTGTGTTAAAATATTTTTGCCAACCATCCCATTACCTCCTGTTACAAGTATTTTCATAATTAAATTACTCAAAATAGTTTAAGGTTTTATACCCTCCTTTTTCCAGATATTGTTGCTTCTTCATTAATTTAATATCTGATTGCATCATATCTTTAACCAGCCCTTTTAAATCATATTCTGGGAACCAGCCTAATTTATTGTTTGCTTTGGATGCATCGCCTATTAACAAATCGACTTCAGTTGGTCTAAAATACCTTGGATCTATATTTAACACTTCTTTTCCTATTGGTAATTGAAATTCTTCCAAATTACATGTCTTAACAAATCCCTTTTCATTGACACCTTCTCCTTTAAATTCTAAATCAATTCCTACTTCTAAAAAACTCATCCTTACAAAATCTCTTACCGTTGTAGTTTTCCCGGTTGCAATAACCCAATCCTCGGCTTCGTCTGCTTGAAGAATCATCCACATCATTCTTACATAGTCCTTTGCATGACCCCAATCTCTTTGGGCATCCAAATTTCCTAAATAAAACTTATCTTGAAGTCCCAACGCTATTCTAGATGTGGCTCTAGTAATTTTTCTTGTTACAAAAGTTTCTCCTCTAATGGGTGATTCATGGTTAAATAAAATGCCATTACACGCATACATACCATAGGCTTCCCTATAATTTACTGTTATCCAATAAGCATACATTTTAGCTACAGCATATGGGCTTCTTGGATAAAAAGGTGTTTTCTCGGTTTGGGGTATTTCTTGAACTTTACCAAATAATTCAGAAGTAGATGCTTGGTAAATTCTGGTTTTTTTCTCTAATCCTAATAACCTAACGGCATCTAAAATACGAAGCGTTCCTATCCCGTCCGCATTTGCAGTATATTCTGGGATTTCAAAAGACACATGTACGTGACTCATAGCTGCCAAATTATAGATTTCATCTGGCTGAATCTCTTGAATTAATCTAATTAGGTTTGTGCTATCCGTCATATCTCCATAATGTAGAAAATACATGGCATTTTCTACATGTGGATCTTGATATATGTGGTCAATTCTCTCGGTAT
>PFKD01000247.1:1501-3024 GCA_002784125.1 Flexibacter sp. CG_4_10_14_3_um_filter_32_15 | reverse complement strand
AGCACCGTCTTGTCCTGTGACGCCTGTAATTAATGCTACTTTCTTTTTCATTTGGGTTGATTTATTCGTTTAATAAAATTGAGTTTTTAGGCCTCTTAGCAAAAGTAATATAATTACTAGTTTTAACAAGTTTGGTTTTATTATTTAATTTATTTTCTGACAAAATCTGTTCGGCAAAGTTAAACCATGTCATCACTTTGTTGTCAGACATATGTTTTAATCCAAAATCTATTGATTTATTAAAGATTAAATCCATAATGTATGTGGCCAAGCTTTCGGTATTGGTTGGGCAGCCTAATTGCTCGGTGGTAATGGTTAACTCTTTTTTTGTTTTGGCCAATTCCAAAATGGTTCTGTAAAAATTTTTTCCGTACTTTTTGCTATATAACCAAGAGGTTCTTATGATAAAAAAGTTATTCAGTATCTCTTGAATATAGTGCTCTCCTAAAAGTTTTGATTTGCCATATTCGTTTAATGGATTAGGCTCATCATCTATGGTATAAGGGTTTTCTTTTTCGCCATCAAACACATAATCTGTTGAAATATGAATTAATGTTGTGTTTGACCTTTTACAGGCTTCCGCTAGATTTTTAACGCCCTCTGCATTAACTTTATACGCTAAATCTGGTGTTTTTTCAGCATGTTCTACATTGGTATAGGCAGCACAGTTGATACAATAGTCAAATTTGTATTTATCAAAAAAAACATCAAGCTGTTTTTTGCTGGTAATGTCTAATTCAGGTTTTGAGGTAAATATGAAATTAAAAGCCCTGTTTCCTGCATATAATTCTTGTATGGTCATTCCCAATTGGCCATTAGCTCCAGTAATCAGAATAGTTGTTGTTAGTTGGTTACTATAGTCTTGATAGCTATCAGGATCGGGATTGGTTGATTGTAAATGGAAACCTGGATTTTTCATGAAAAAGAAAATTCTTTAAAAGATGGGAGTCTTAGGTCTTTATCTGAAATAATAAATTCTTTATTTTCTAATTTCCAATCAACCTTTAAATCTTTATCATTATAAATAATGCCCCCTTCATTCTCTTTATTATAAAAATTATCGCATTTATAGGAAAATATGGCGGTGTCGCTTAAAACCACGAACCCATGCGCAAACCCACGTGGGATAAATAATTGTTGCTTATTATCTCCAGATAATTCTAAAGAGATGTGTTCTCCAAATGTGGGCGATTTTTTTCTAATATCCACAGCAATATCTAAAATTTTCCCTTTTATAACCCTAACCAATTTTGCTTGAGCAAAATCCCCTTTTTGGTAATGAAGGCCTCTTAAGGTTCCTTTTACAGAAAAGGATTCATTATCTTGAATGAAATTAATATTTAGCCCAATGGATTCATTAAATTTTTGCTGATTAAAACTTTCGAAAAAATACCCTCTACGGTCTTTAAAAACTGTTGGTTCTATTAGAAAACACCCTTTCAACTTTGTTTCTTCTACTATCATTATTTTTTGTTCAATAAGCCTAACAAATTCTTACCATATCCGCTTTTAAGCAATGGCTC
>PFKD01000247.1:634-1411 GCA_002784125.1 Flexibacter sp. CG_4_10_14_3_um_filter_32_15 | reverse complement strand
AGTGATTGAAATGTGCCGGTATCTAGCCAGGCGGTCCCTCTATCTAATATGCTAACGTTTAATTTTCCTTGTTTAAGATACTCTCTATTGACATCAGTAATTTCGAGTTCTCCTCTATGGCTAGGCCGGATATTTTTGGCTATTTCTACCACAGAATTGTCGTAAAAATAGATACCTGGGACTGCAAAATTAGATTTTGGATGTTCGGGCTTTTCTTCAATAGAAATGGCTTGCCCTTCATTATTAAATTCTACCACACCATAGCGTTCAGGGTCGTGAACTCTATAGGCATAAATAATGCCTCCGTCTGGATTATTATTAGCTTGTAATAGGTTTGCTAAACCTGTGCCATAAAAAATATTATCTCCTAAAATTAGAGCCACCTTATCTGCTCCAATAAAATCCTCCCCAATGATAAAAGCCTCAGCCAATCCATTTGGGTGTTCCTGTATAGCATACTCAAACCGACAGCCATACTTTTTGCCATCGCCCAACAACGCTTGAAATAAGGGTAAATCCTTTGGCGTGGAAATGATTAAAACCTCATTGATTCCTGCATACATTAATGTAGAAAGCGGATAATAAATCATAGGTTTATCATAAATAGGCATGAGTTGCTTACTTACTGATAATGTTAACGGGTGTAGTCGTGTCCCTGAGCCTCCGGCTAGTATGATGCCTTTCATTGTTTAATGGTTATGGGGTTATACGGTTACAAGGTTATAAAGTGCTGTTCAATTTAAACTTTTTATTAGGTTTGAAAGCATGTTCCTAATA
>PFKD01000247.1:0-599 GCA_002784125.1 Flexibacter sp. CG_4_10_14_3_um_filter_32_15 | reverse complement strand
CAAATATTGGAGTCTTAATGCAATTTCCAATTGAGTCTCTACTTCTGAAAGAGACCATAAAGCAATATATAAAAATCTAGAGAATTCTTTTCCTCCTTTTCTTCCTGCGCCTTCTGCAATGTTAGATGGTATCGAAACTGAGGCTCTACGTAATTGAGATGTCAATCCAAAGGCTTCTTTTGAGGGAAACAGTTCTGTTATTTCATAAATCATAACAACAAAATCCATAGACTCCTGCCACACTTTTAAATCCTTATGAGATTTAATTTTATCCATAGTTTAAATTCACTGTTATGTTGTCCATACCTAGCTTTCTAACCTCTTAACCTTCTAACTTTTTAACCCTCTCACCTATTTTACTTTGTGTACTGCTTTTGATAATATTTTTGATATTCCCCTGAAGTTACATGACGCAACCATTCCTCATTATTTAAATACCAATCGATGGTTTTATTAAGGCCTTCTTCAAACGTTACAGAAGGTTTCCAACCTAATTCTCTGTTTATTTTTGAGGCATCAATAGCGTATCTTAAATCATGTCCAGGTCGGTCTTTAACGTAGGTTATCAGCTTTTCTGAAGCCCCTTTTTTCCGACCTAA
>PFKD01000039.1 GCA_002784125.1 Flexibacter sp. CG_4_10_14_3_um_filter_32_15 | reverse complement strand
GCTGCAACTGAAAATCAAATACTTAAAAATGTCACTCATGTTGTTAATTTCTTATTATAACTAATTTATATCAAATTACTAAAAAGAATAGAAAACGCTAGTTTTATTAACATGTTTTAAGTTTTTACTCAACTCTTTACAAGATACGAAATTAGTTTCTTGACTTTTATACAAAAAAATATTTTATGTTAAATTCTAATTAAAATTAGACAAATTTAATGCAAATCAACTTATGTTTATTATTTTAATTGTTTGATGAAAGCGTCATTTTTTAGATATTTTAGTTTATAGCAAATATCTTCTCTTTTTTAACAAAAGAAATTGTATTTTTGTAATCTCATTTTATCCTTTTCTGTCCATTATTTCTTATGAATACTGTTTTTTACTTGTCTTGTTTTTCTTTTCAAAAAAGAAGTTTTTCTGATAAATTTTTTCTAATCAAAATTGTTTTATGTTTTAGTTTTTTATTCATTGGCCTGTCTGCTTTTGCTCAAAAAACAGTTATTACGGGCAAAGTAACCGATGCAGAAACAGGCGACGGAGTTCCTTTTGCCAATGTTTATTTTGATGGAACAACCATCGGAACATCTACTGATTTTGATGGGTTTTATAAAATTGAAACGGATAAAGCTACTGATTCGTTGGTTGTTTCGTATGTGAGTTATCAAACTAGAAAAAAAGCCATTAAAAAAGGAGCTACACAAAATATTGATTATCAACTTGCCTCTTCCGAAGAAACTCTAAAAGCGATTGTCATTACGTCTGGAAAACGAGAAAATCCTGCTTGGGAGTATCTAAGAGGTGTTTTAGACCACAAGTCTGAAAATGATAAACGCCGTCTTTCTGCTTATGAGTATGATTCTTATTCGAAAGTAGAACTTGATGTAGATAATATTTCTGATAAATTCAAAGAGAAAAAGCTCGTCAAACAGATTATTGGCGTAGTCGATAGCGTAGAGAATTTGGCAGGAGAAGATGGAAAACCAATTTTGCCTCTATTTATTTCTGAAACAATTTCGAAGTATTATTATAGAGATAGTCCGACCAAAAGAAAGGAAGAAATTGAAAAAACACGTATAAAAGGAGTTGGTGTAGATGATGGAAGTATTGTTTCTCAGCTCGTAGGTTCGTCTTTCCAAGATTATAATTTTTATGAAAGTTGGATTCAGATTGCAGGAAAAGATTTTGTTTCGCCTATTTCTGAAAGCTGGAGATTATTTTACGATTATGAATTACAAGAACGCACTGAAATAGATGATATTTGGTGTTATCGCATTGATTTTCAACCTAAAAGAAAAGAAGACTTGGCTTTTGTAGGTACAATGTGGATTACAGATGACTCTACTTTTGCTTTAAAACGAATTGATGTAACTGTTCCAAAAGCTGCTAACCTTAATTTTATTGAAAAAATAAAAATTCAACAAGATTTAAAACGAATTGATGATGGAAAAGATATAGAAGATAAAACCAAAGAAACAGCATGGCTACCTGCTAAAACACGTATTTTGGTCGATGTAGGACAAATCAATGACCAATGGGCAGGAATGCTTCTTAAATCATATAGCTCGGCTGAAAATATTGTAATCAATAAACCTAGAGAACTCAAATTTTATAAAGATGCGATTGTTGTAGATGAAGAGGCTACCAATTCGACGGATGAGTTTTGGCAAGAAAACCGACACGATTCACTTACAGCAAGCGAACAAACAGTTTATGCCATGATTGACACCATTAGTAATTTGCCGATGGTAAAAAGTTATATCGAAATTGCTGATTTGCTTATCAATGGCTATAAAGATATTGGAAAAGTAGATATAGGAACACTTTTGAGTTTTTATTCAAATAACAATATTGAAGAGCATCGTTTGTTTTTTAATGTACGAACAAATGCAGATTTTAGTAAAAAGTTTCAATTTTCTGCTGGCTTAGGTTATGGTTTTGGAGATGAAAAATGGAAGTATAAAGGTAAAATAAGATATATTGCCAAGCGCAATCCTTGGACTGTAATTAGTGTAGCACATCAATACGACCTTCAACAAATAGCTTTATTTAATGAAGATTTTCGTTCTAGTGATAATTATCTTTTTTTGGCTTTTAGCCGTTGGGGAAATTTGGATAGAAACCGTCCTTTTTATCATAGACAAAGTAGTATTGATTTTCAAACCGATATTATAAAAGGTGTTACCTCCAAAATTACGTATCGCAATCAAGATTATGACCCTTTATTTAATTTTGAGTTTTTTGACCCAAAAAATTTAGAAATTCGTCGTCGTGAATTTACAGTTTCTGAAGCAATGGCAGAAATAAGAATTGGTTTTAAAGAGCGTTATATCAACGGAGAAATGACTAGAGTAGTGATTCCAAGTAATTATCCTGTTTTTAAGTTCCGTTATATTAGAGGATTAGGAGAGTTTTTGGGAGGAGATTTGGAATATCATAAATTCTCTACTCGTTTGGAACATTCTTTTCGTTTAGGGATTTTTGGGCGTACAGATTATTTTATTAGTGCAGGTTTTACGCCTTCTACACTTCCTTATCCACTTTTAGAATCGCATTTGGGTAACGAAACTCCTTTTTATAATCAACTTTCATTTAATTTGATGAATTATTTTGAGTTTGTGAGTGATAAATATGCTTCTATAAACTTGATACACAATTTTAATGGATTTTTATTAAATAGAATTCCACTCATGAGAAGATTGAAATGGAGAAGTTTTGTAGAAGGAAATATGCTCATCGGAAATGTAAGTCAGAAAAATATTGATTTAATTCCTGACCTAGATTCAAATGGAATTCCAGTTCCAAAATTTGGAAGTTTGGGTGCAACACCTTATGCAGAAGTAAGTTATGGAATTAGTAATATTTTTAGATTTGTCAGAGTACAGGCTGTACACCGTCTTACTTATTTGGATAAAGACGATGTCAGTAAATGGGGAATTCGTGTTTCGGCTCAGTTTAGATTGTAACATTCAATCAATTCCTAGTGTTGTTGGTGTTTTAGCGAAGCGAAACCAACAACACTAGGAAATTATAACTTTTACAATAAGAAATAACAAGGTAGTTGTTCCTTTTTATCTTCATTTATCATCTAGACCATAAAAATCATTTACCAATCAGTTCAAGTAGTTTTTATTTGGATTATATATTTCATTTATTTATTATCCGAACCTTCCGAAACAGGCTTTTCTAATAAAATTTTATGACGAGATTTATTCATAATCCAAGTAGCAATCGTATCAGCCCAATACCTTGATGATTCTCGTGTTGGGTGTGCGCCATCTCTTTCCCTATCAAATTCTAAATCTTTGGATAAGAAAAACGTATTGGAAGGCATATTTCGCTCAATTATTTCATTAATTCCTGTGTCGTCTTTCCAGTTTGGAGGACCTACCCAAACAAAAGGCGTATCGCCAGCTTGTGCAATAATATCTTGAATATCTTTTTCTCGTTCGTAAATATCAGTACGAAAAAGTTCGTTTGCTCCCAGCGTAAAAATCACTATGGTAGGCTTATAAATTTCTATCAGTCTTTTCAAACTATCGGTTTTACTCCATTGAATAGTGAGCGAACTATACCAAATTCTACCTTTCAAATAATGATTATTATAACTTGCATAGCTTCGAAAAGCCAAATATAAACCTTCTGCCATAGAATCACCAGTCAATAAAATACGTTGTGCCGATGTATCAATGCTGTTTTTGCGAGCTAGTTCTAAAGAATCAACGATAAAAAGAGTCTGTTTGGCTACTTGTTGATACAAAAAATCAGTTGAAGGAGGCGTAAATAATTGCTGTGCATTTGGTTTTTTGATAGACAAATCAAAATTTATAGGTTTTTCATAGCTATCAATCGCATACAAACCCAAAATGACACACAAAACAACCAACCATACAGATACTAAATTGTATAGATTAGATGTAGATGGTTTTTTTTGAGGAGAAGGGGAAAGAAAATCAGACAATTTGACTAAATAAAATTATGTACAACAGACTTCTGAGCCTGTTTTGAAGTTGAATAAAAGCAAAAAAGAGAACTAAAAAAAATCATTTTTTCTAAACTCTCTTAGAAAGTTCAAATTTATCAATTCTCTTATCAAAAAACTATAATTTTTGTAGAAATTATGTTTATAGTTTTGCTTGCCTACTATTTTTTATGGAAGTTGTTAAGATACCGACAACGGCAAAAAGAGTTTTAATGGTTTGTAATCAAACCTTGCTAACCTCTGCCGTTGTTGGTATCTTACCATGTCCGTCAAGCTATCACTCATTTTCCATAAACCAACCCGAATATTTGATATAATTATTAGCTATTCGTTGTAACATTTTGCCTCTTTCTCCGATTGGTTTTACTTTTTTGGCAGGAACACCAGCATAAATAAACCCACTTTCAATCTCTGTTCCTTCCAAAACTACTGCGCCTGCTGCGACTATGCTTCCTGTTCTGACAATTACACCGTCCATAAGTCGTGCGCCCATTCCTATCAAAACGTTGTCTTCGATAGTGCAGCCGTGAACGATGGCATTGTGTCCGATACTTACATAATTTCCGATGGTTGTCGGTGCAGTTTCGTAAGTTCCGTGAATGGTTGCATTGTCTTGAATATTCGTATGATGACCAATTTTGATATAATTTACATCGCCACGAACGACAGCACTAAACCAAACACTACAATTATCACCCATTTCTACTTCACCTACTAGGGTAGCGTTGGGAGCAAGAAAACAATCTTTGCCAAATTTTGGAGAAAAACCACGAACAGGAAGAATTAAAGCCATTTTTTTTAAAAATTTGAGTATAAATTAAAATTAATGATTTACTAATAATTTTGAAATTGCTATGAAATATACAAGTAGTAATTTAGTAGCGAAAAAAAACCATTATTATAAATTCTAATTTAGTTACTTTTTTTAGTTTTATCAATTTAATTCAATCAATTATGAATCCGACTGCTCAAAATCAAATTGCGATTTACAAACTTCAAATAAAAAATGTCCTTTCATTACTTAAAACGGAATACGATAGCTTGAATAATTCAGAGAGTGTGAGTGAAGAAAATAATGAAAACGAAACTATTTCGCCAAAAGAACTTCGCAAACTTAGAGAAATGTCAAAACGTTTGAATGAATATTGTAGTGATGTGATGGCGTATCAAGAAAAAATACGTTTTCTAAGTGCTGAATAATTTCTAAAATCTAAATTGAATTTTGAACTTTATTCTTCAATTTTTGGTTTTGGAAAAGTATGTGATAATTTTGCGTATAAAATAGCTTTTTAATACTAATTTTACGTAAAATTCATGATTTAGCAAATTTAATTTGCATAATTTTGGCATATGCAAAATATATGATTTCTAATTTTAGTTATAAAATTAGATTTTTAACTTATTTATTTCTCCATTAATCCAAAAATTCTAAAGTCATGGTGGGTCGGAAAGTGTTAATATTGAATGCAGATTATCGTGCAATTTCTGTTTGTAGTGTAGCCAAAGCATTTTTGCTTGTTTATCTACGTAAAGCCGAAATGGTAAACTCTGTTCCTGATGGTTTTATCCAAACGGTAAACAAATCTTTTGCTGCTCCTTCTGTTATTCGTCTAAATTCTTACGTCAATATTCCATACAGAGGAGTAATGCTTACACGACAAAATGTTTTCAAACGAGATGCAAATCAGTGTGTGTATTGTAAAAGCAAAAAAGACCTTACCTTAGATCACGTTGTTCCACGTTCGCAAGGAGGAAAAACATCTTGGACAAACTTGGTAAGTGCTTGTCAGCGTTGCAATTCAAAGAAAAGTGATTTTAGCCTTGAAGATGTAGGAATGAAATTACCTTATCAACCTTTCAAACCTACTTTTGTGATGTTCTTACGTGAGTTTTCAAGAATAGGAGACGAAAATTGGAAACCGTTTTTACAACATGCCTAAATCGCTTCTATGAAACAAAAATTACAAAATAAAAACAGAGTTTCAAGCTACTCTACATTCTTTATAAAAAACAAACCTTCCTAAAACTGATTTTTGATAATCAATTTTTAGAAGGTTTTTTTATGTTAGAAAAAATCATAAGCTATTACAATCTTTTACCTTGTGATTTTGTAGAATTATTTTCGTTCACAATTTGGCTTTTATTTTCTTCTATTTGTTTTGATGGATTAGGCAATTTTTTTTGTGTAGTAGATTGAATAGATGCAGGTTTTTTCGGATTTGGGTCTAACATAATTCGATTCGTAATCCATTTACTAGCATCTGCTAATTGCTCAAAAACCTGTACTTTGTATTTTCCTTGACTATTTTCACTCAAAAACATTTCTAAAGAAATATTCGAAAAAAGGTCATTTCCTGTATTGATTGCCCAATAAAACATGCCTGCTTCTATAGCACGAGGTGTCCAGTCGTTGGTCAGCCAATCATTTGCTTCATTCCAAGGTCCTACAATTTGGCTATGGTCTGCCAAAACAGCCACAGCATTATTTTCAGCTACTTGCTCAATAATTTTATTGTACCCTGTTTTGATGTCTTGCATACGAATAAAACCCTTCCATTGATAAAAAACCCATTGTGATTTTTCGTCATATTCTACGGTTAGACAAACAGAACCAAATTCGTTATTTACGTGATGAATCATAGAAAGAGTATTTTTTTAAAACGACTTGTAGTAATACAAAAAAAACAGGAAATAATTACATTTTTAGGTATGTATTAGAATAAACTAAAATAAAAAGTAATCTAAACTACCAAAATACTAATTTTGTATCTATTTTCAAAAAAAGAAATGAAGAAGTTAGGTAGTTTAGTTGGGTTTATTTTACTCTTCCTCAGTAGTAGATGTCTTTACTTTTGGTTTTCTTCCTCTCTTTTTTGGTTCTTTAGCTTCTACTGAATCTAGTTTTTCTGGTCTTGGTCTAATAAAAAACCATTCTGTATTTGAGGATAATTCTTCATTAAATTTATAACCTTCTTCTTCAAAGAACTTTAATTTACTTGGTTGTTTTATTTTATTTTGAATAATATAACGAGCCATTTTTCCTCTTGCTTTTTTTGCATAAATGGCAACTGTTTTTAGTTCACCATCTTTTTCCTCTTTAAAAACTGGTGTAATAGCCTTCAGTTTGAAATGTCTATTTATAATAGCTTTTGCATATTCTTGAGAAGCCAAATTAATTATAGTGTCATCTGAATAACGGGTGTTGAAATAATCTGTCAGAAATTTACCCCAAAATTCATATAAATTTTTTCCTCTGGCTGTTTTTAAAGGCGTTTTCATTTCCAAGCGATAGGGCTGAATCAAATCAAAAGGACGTAAAATTCCGTAAAAACCTGAAATAATACGCAAATTAGCCTGTGCAAAAAGCAATTCTTCATCGGTAAGCGTATCCGAATCCAAACCTTCATAGACATCACCACGAAAGGCTACAATCGCCTGTCTGTCATAATCTGGATTGAATGGAAATTGAATATCTTGAAAACGATTATAGTTTAAGAAAGCCAAGCGTTCACTAACTTGCATAACTTCTTGTAACTCATTAATTTCTCTTTTCTGAACCTCCTCTAAAAGTTCTTTGGTATCCAACATAAATTCGGGCTGTGTTTGTATGTCTGTCCGATTGACATTTTCAAAATCTTGCGTTTTGGAAGGCGAAAGTATAACAATCATAAGGATTTATTTTGTGAGTAGATAAGAAGGGTAATTTAGTTTTATTATTTTTGCAAAAATACAAAATTACTTTAGGGTATTTTGTCTAGGTTAAAATATCAAGACAGATAATTAGTATATATTGCGTTTTTTTAACAAAAAAACATAAAAATATTTTACATTCAAAACATAAACCAAACTAAACTCAAATTAAAATTAAAATGAGTTTAAATTAAATCTAAATTACTATGCGTCAAAAAATTGTAGCAGGAAACTGGAAAATGAACCTTACCAAAGAAGAAGCACAAAGCCTTACTTCAGAAATTGTAGGAATGAGCAACGATGAGCTAGGAACAAACCAAAAGAACGTAAAACTTATTCTTTGTCCTTCTTTTATTCATATTTCGACTATCAAATCGCTTTTCAAGAATACAAAAAACATTCACTTAGGAGCGCAAAATGTAGCTTCTCAAGAAAAGGGAGCTTATACAGGAGAAATTTCGGCTGCTATGCTTTCTTCTTATCAAACTGAATATGTAATTATCGGACACAGCGAAAGAAGACAATATTTCAAGGAAACAAACCAAGAAATTGCTCAAAAAATTGATTTGATTTTTGCCAATAAAATGCTTCCCATTTTTTGTTGTGGCGAAACTTTAGAGCTTAGAGAAGAAGGAAATCATGTCGATTTTATCAAAAATCAAATTTCTGAAAGCCTTTTTCATCTATCCCCTTCTGATTTTGAAAAGGTAGTCGTTGCTTATGAGCCTATTTGGGCAATCGGAACAGGAAAAACAGCTTCTAGCGACCAAGCGCAAGAAATTCACGCAGAAATCAGAAAACATATTTCTAGTCAATACGGACAAGAAATTGCTGACAAAACGCCAATTTTGTATGGTGGAAGTTGTAAACCAGATAATGCAAAAGAACTTTTCGCTTGTGCTGATGTAGATGGTGGACTTATCGGAGGTGCTGCCTTGAAATCAAGAGATTTTGTAGAAATTGCGAAGTCGTTTTAAATACTTGAAACTTATTGGTAAATGATTTTTATAATGTAGCTTACTCTTTAGAGTGAGTAAAATGTACCGAAGATTTTAGTCTTCGAAATGAATATCAAATAAAACTTTCTAAGGCTAAAACCTGTGTTACATACCCTTAAAGTTGTAGGCTACATTTATAAATCTTCTATCAAATATTCTTTAATTGTTTTTTCTTGACAAGCTACACCAATCAAAACTATTTTTTTGTTTTCATTGAGGTATTTTTGTGCATATTTTTTTTCTTTTATCTGCTTAATTGCGTTTTCTGCTGTGTCGTTTACCTTAAATTCTAAGATATAAATATGAGTTGGTGTTTTGACGACGGCATCAATTCTTCCTATTGAAGTACTCACTTCTGCGTCTGCATTATAACCTAATAATTTAAAGGTTAGAAAGATAATACTGTGATAATAACTTTCTCTGTTTTGCTCAAAAATCTGGTAGGGAATATCAGCAAATAAGGATTTGAGATAATAAAACACACTATCTAAATCATCTGTTTCAAAACCTCTCTTCAATTTCATTAAGGCAGTATTGGTTTTTGTATTATTTTTTTTGACATATTCTGACAAAAGTAATTGAACCATTGAATTTTCAACTTCTCTGTTTGGATAGCCCAAACGATACATATTTTGCCCTGTTTTTTCTCTTATAGTCAAATATCCTGTTTGAAATAATACCGTAATTGGGTCAATATCTGTTATATCAAAATTGGCTAAAGAAAAATCATTTGTTTCAATATCATTTATATCATAATATTTTTCCTCTGCCATTAATTTTATCAAAAATGTTGGTGTTCCTGTTGCAAACCAATAATTATTAAATTTTCTGTCACTCATAAAATTGAGTATAGAAAACGGATTATATAATTTTTCTCCTCCAAAACTATAACCGTTGTACCATTCTTTGATTTCTTGTTTGAGTTCTAATGCTGTACTATTTTTTTCTTTTGCTATCAATTTTATATACTCATCAAAATAATGATGCACTTCTGTTTCTGTGTAGCCTACCAAGGTATTTGCTAATCGACTCGTCGTAATGTCATTCAAATTATTTAGGTCTGAAAAGATAGACACTTTTGTAAACCTAGAAATACCAGTCAGAAAGAAAAAGCGTAATTCATTATCCAAACTCTTTATGGGAGAATAAAAACTTTTCATTATCTCGCTATTTTCTTGTGCAATATGAATTTTATCTTTTTCTAAGAAATCTATAATCGGTTTATCATATTCATCAATCAACAAAACGACTTGTTTATTATATTTTTTGTAAAGTTTTCGAATCAATTCCTCCAACTGACTGCTTATGGTTTGTGTGTCTAATTCAATTTTATATAAACTAGCTTGATAATTTAAACGTTCTTGTAAAGCCAACTTTAGTCCTATTTCCTTATAATTTGACTTTGCAAAATCTAAATGAATGACAGGAAAAGAATCCCATTCTATTTTATCTTCTATAAAAAGTCCTTTAAAAAGTTCTTTTCTGCCAGAAAAAATTTCTTTTAAAGTGCTGATAAGAAGCGATTTGCCAAAACGACGAGGACGAGAAAGGAAATATACTTTCGAACCTTCTATAAGTTCCAAAATTTGTTCTGTTTTGTCGATATATAAAAATCCTTTGCTGCGTAACTCGCTAAAACTCTGTATTCCTATTGGTAATTTTTGCATAATTTTTCTTTATTTTATCTGTAAAACTAGACTATTACAAAGATACAAAAAACGGTTTGTACTCTAATTAAAATACTAAATCAACTTTTAAAGTAAGTCATATTTTTAGCCTAATAAAAAAACGATTTTTTTTATACAAAAAGAATATATTTTATTTATATTTACAAAACTTTAAAATAACATTCACTCATTTACTGATAACTTACCGTTGTCGGTGTCCTCACCGACGACATTATCCATTTTTTATGTCTGTACAACTCGTCCGTAATTATCAAAGAGAACTTAGCAAAGCAAAAGATTTAGGAGTTAGAAATGAAATGGGGCTAAAACGTCCATTTTCAAATCTTTTGTACGCTTTATGTCAAACCAAAAATCTGACTTTGGTAGAAGAAATTAGCATCAAAAATCCAGAAGGAAAAACAATCCGTCCAGATGGAATTGTGAAAGGTGTAAACCGTTTGGATTGGGGATATTGGGAAGAAAAAGACGAAGTCGATGATATAGAAGAAGAAATAAAAAAGAAATTTGCAGCAGGTTATCCCAACGATAATATTATTTTTGAAGATACCAATCAAGCCATTTTATACCAAAATGGAAAACGTGTGGCTACGGCTGCTATGCAAGATGAAGGAAAGGATTTGTATGCCCTTTTGCAGCAATTTGTGAGTTTTGAAAGACCCGAATATACAGAGTTTAGACAGGCTTTAGAAGATTTCAAAGTTGATATTCCTCCAATTATTAAGGAATTACGACAGCTCATGGACGAGGAAGCCAAAGAAAATAAGGAATTTGTAAAAGCGAAAACGAAATTTTTGAAAATCTGTCAAGATAGTATCAATCCAGATATTACGCCAAAAGATATACGTGAAATGCTCGTGCAGCACATTCTGACACAAGATATTTTTAATACCATTTTTGATAAAGCTGATTTTCATAGGTCAAATAATATCGCCTCTGAATTGGAAAATGTCTTGAAAACTTTTTTTACAAAGAATATCAAGGAGAATTTTTATCCAAAAATCCGTAATTATTACCAAGTCATCAAAACGGTTGCTGCACGAATAGACGATGTAAGAGAAAAACAAACCTTTTTGAAGGTCATTTATGAAGATTTTTATAAAGCCTACAATCCGAAAGGGGCTGACCGTTTGGGAATTGTCTATACACCCAACGAAATTGTACGTTTTATGATTGAGAGTACAGACCATCTTTTTTACGAGCATTTTGGAAAGGAACTGTTGAGCGAAGGTGTAGAAATTCTTGACCCTGCAACAGGAACAGGTACATTTATTACGGATTTGATAGATTATTTTCCTTCTTCAAAAAAGGAACAGATTAGACACAAATACCAAAACGAACTCCACGCCAACGAAGTCAGTATTTTGCCGTATTATATTGCCAATCTAAATATTGAATATGCCTACCAACAAAAAACAGGAGAATACAAAGAATTTGAAAATCTTGTTTTTGTAGATACGCTGGATAATATGGGTTTTGGATTTGCAGGAAAACAAACAGGACTTTTTACGAGCCTTTCGGCTGAAAACTTAGAACGAATCCAAAGACAAAACAAACGGAAAATATCCGTTATTATTGGAAATCCTCCTTACAATGCAAATCAACAAAACGAAAATGATAACAATAAAAATAGAGAATATCCAGCCATAGCCAAGCGAATAAAAGACACGTATATTAAAGAAAGTACGGCACAGAAAACAAAGCAATACGATATGTACAAGCGTTTTATTCGTTGGGCTTCTGATAGATTAGGCGAAAGTGGGATTTTAGCTTTTGTAGTAAATCGTTCTTTTATTGATAAAAAACAAGACGACGGTTTTAGAAAATCCATTCAAAAAGAATTTGATTACTGCTATATTACTGATTTGGGAGGAGATTTGAGAAGTCAAGGAACAGATGCGTTAGATAATGTTTTTGGAATTATGGTCGGTGTGGCTGTGATTTTTTTGGTAAGAAAAAAGTAAAAAAAAATCTTGCATTTTGTTCAAGTCTGTACCGAAGGTCTGACTTGGACAAAATAAGCCTTTTAGAATTAGAAATACTTATTTTCACTCGGTCAGACCTACGGTACAGACCGAGTGAAAATAGAAGATAGAGCATATATCTTGCATTTTTGCCAAGTCTGTACCAAAGGTCTGACTTGTCAAAAATATCATTTCAAAAATTAATCTATTTATAAAATGCACATTGAATCTGAAACACTTTATCATATTTATAATCAAGGAAATAACCAAGAAACTATTTTTTTGGAAAGAGCTGATTACATCGATTTTTTACATAAAATAAAAGAAAGAATAGCTCCCTTTTGTCAGATTATAAATTATTGTTTAATGCCAAATCATTATCATTTTACAATAAATGCAA
Organism: Flexibacter sp. CG_4_10_14_3_um_filter_32_15; assembly: GCA_002784125.1. Classification (GTDB taxonomy): domain Bacteria; phylum Bacteroidota; class Bacteroidia; order Cytophagales; family Bernardetiaceae; genus Bernardetia. Next base: position 415 of record PFKD01000039.1, on the reverse strand, counting down.
CTGAAGAGTCAAGTGAATTAATGAAATTAGGAGGAATAAATATCAATAAACTAACCAATGGTTTTAGATTACTAAATAGCTTGTATGCTAATCAATTTAATGAAAAATACAAACGTTCAGGTTCTTTATTCCGTCAAAAAACGAAAGCTAAAAGTTTAGAACATTCTAACAAAGATTATCCCTTTATTTGCTTTAATTATGTTCATCAAAATCCTATAAAAGCAGGATTGTGTGAAAAAATGGAAGACTGGGAATTTAGTTCTTTTCGTGATTATTGGGGTGTCAGAAATGGAAAAATAATAAATAAAGAATTTGCTTTTGACTTGATTGATATAAGTGAAGATAAAGAGCTTTTTTATGAAGATTCTTATTCCAATATTCTTGAGGATGATATTAAAGAGCTATACTTGTAAAC